>CAZONK010000060.1:0-15252 GCA_964581095.1 uncultured Roseivirgaceae bacterium | reverse complement strand
GCAATGGTCAGGAGAATAATCCAAACGGAAGAGAATTCCATAAAGTCGATGATTGACAGGATGCCATCTGAACCAATCCCTAATTATGTTTACAAAAACAATGGTGATTTCACTTTCACAAATATGGCTGAAGACTGGGGTATGAATACCCCAACATTTTCCAACGGGTCTGCCTATAGTGATCTGGATAATGATGGGGACCTGGATGTGGTTGTCAATAATATAAATATGCCTTCAACAATTTATGAAAACAGGACAAGCCAGTTATTCCCGGAAAGAAATTTTCTGGCTATAAAATTGACAGGTATCCACCCTAATACAATGGCCATTGGTGCTAAGATTAAACTTTATAGTGATGGACAAATTTATTACCAGGAACAAAACCCTATGCGTGGTTTCGAATCAAGTGTTGATCACAAGCTTGTGATTGGGTTAGGTGATGTTAAAAATATTGATAGCCTGGAAATAGTATGGCCCTCCAATCGTGTAACTACTCTTTATGAGGTAGCTGTTAACAAAGTAATTGAGCTTATAGAAAAGGATGGTGTTTTTAGAAGTGAAAAGGGTGGAGAGGCAAAAAACCAGCATTCAATCTTTAAATCCTTCAACAATCCAAATCTGGAATTTGTACATAAAGAAAATGATTACAATGATTTTCAAAAGGACAGGTTGCTTTTTCATATGAATTCAACGGAAGGCCCTTGTATATGCAAAGCTGACATAAATAATGATGGAAGGGAAGATATTTACATAGGAGGTGCAAGTGGACAACCAGGGAAATTATTTATCCAGGGAGATAGTGGAGCCTTTTATACACCTGTTGAAATCTTTGAGAATGATTTCAGGAGTGAGGACCTTGACTGTGTATTTTTTGACGCTAACGGGGATGGGAATCCCGATCTGTATGTCACATCCGGTGGTAGTGAATTCAGTTCATTTGACGTATGGTTAAATGACAGGATGTATTTTGGAAACGGGAATGGAGAGTTTACTAAAAGCAGCCAGCGATTACCCTTTAAAGGGTTTGAATCTACAAGTACCGTTGTACCATTGGATTATGATGATGACGGTGACCTTGATCTTTTTGTTGGTGGGAGATCGGTTCCATTCTTTTATGGGATCCCCGCAGATTCCTATTTGCTTGAGAATGACGGGAGTGGCAAATTTACAAGGGTTCCTGATGAATCTGCCAAAGTGTTAAACCTCCTGGGTATGGTAACAGATGCAACACTTGCTGATTTGGATGGAGATGGCAATGAAGAGTTAGTGGTAGTAGGACGATGGATGCCGATAAAAGTATTTAAGATATCTAATGGAAAATTATCGGATGTGTCTCGTTACTGGGGTATGGAAAAATCCAATGGCTGGTATAATACTGTTGTAGCGGAAGATTTGAATAAGGATGGGAAAATGGATTTGGTAGTTGGAAATCACGGGTTAAATACACGCTTTCATGCATCAACAAATGAACCGATTGAGCTCCTTGTAAATGATTTTGATAATAATGGGACATTTGAACAGATTATATCAATGTATTCAGAGGGTAAGCAATATCCTTTCATTCAATTAAAAGAATTGATTGGGCAACTGCCTTCTATCTCCAGGAGATACACTAGCTTTAATGATTATAAGAATGATGAAACCAATGCTATCTTTTCTGATGAAATACAAAAAAAAGGACTGGTATTTAAAACATACAACCTGGCATCAGGTATCTATTTCAATAATGGCAAGAAGTTGGTTTTCGAAAAACTGTCAATGAGGGCACAAATTTCACCAGTTTATACGATAAAAACCGGCGATTTTGATAGTGATGGAAACACAGACCTTATACTTGGAGGAAATTTTAGTGAATCAAAACCTGAAGTTGGCACTTATAATGCTAATTTTGGCGCTTTGTTCCAGGGCATTGGAAAAGGACAATTCCAGTTTATCCCCAACTCCAAAGCGGGATTTAGAATTGAAGGAGATATTAGAGATATTGAGGAAGTTCAAATTGGAAGCAAAAATGTATTAATCTTTACCAGAAATAATCATAAAATTTATACAATTGAATATGACAAGAAGTAGTTGGATATACGTGGCCATTGGGGTTGTATTTATAGTATTTATTGGATGCAGTAGTGAGAGTAAGCTTGAAAAAGAAATTCGGGTAGGTCTGGAGAGTGGAGTACGTAACGACTCTTTATTCCTGGGCCTGAAATTTGGAATAGAATTTCAGGAGTTTTTCGACCATTGCCGGGAGCTTAACAGGCAGGGACTTGTGAATGAAGGGCCCCGGAATATGTCTGTAGAGTACCTGTTTAAAGACAGTCTGAACAATCCTATCGCCTTCAATTTTTATGCTCAAAAGAATGGTGACGGGCCAATCCGTCAATATAATACTTCTTTTTACTATTATGCATGGGTCCTGAACAGGCATTTGCAATCGGATCGCCTGATGGCCATGCTAAAGCCTGTTTTAATGGATTGGTACGGTGGTAATGAGCCTTTTACCCAGATGAAGGATGGTAAAGAACATCTGTATAAAATAGATGGTAACAGAATGATCGATCTGTTTATTTATGATGAGAGTACGGTAGTGGCCACTTATTCAGATCTTAATTATTATATTAATTCTGAGGTGCAAAAATGAGGAATCAATTATTCCAATATTTATGGTTGGTACTGATAATTAATTCTTGCGTTGAGAAAGAGGAAGGACTTTTTAAACTCATCGATTCTTCTCATTCCAATATTGAGTTCTCCAATGACCTGATATTTGATAAAGACTTTAATATTTTCAAGTACCGTAATTACTATAATGGCGGTGGTGTAGGGTTAATTGACTTTAATAAGGATGGACTTTTAGATATTTATCTGGTGGCGAACATGGCTTCCAATAAGTTATTCATCAATAAAGGTGATTTTAAATTTGAAGATGTAACTGAAACTGCCCGTGTGGGGGGCACACAAGCCTGGAGTACCGGTGTAACTGTTGCAGATATAAATGGCGATGGCTGGCCTGATATATATTTATGCAACTCGGGAGATATAAAAGGTGACAATAAGCAGAACGAGTTATTCATGAATAATGGCGATGGCACCTTTGATGAACAGGGTGAAGCGTATGGATTAGCAGATCATGGGTTCTCAATACATGCTTCTTTTTTTGATTATGATAAAGATGGTGACCTTGATATGTATCTCGTCAACAATTCATACAAGGCAATAGGAAGTTTTAATCTCATGGATAACCAGCGGTCGGTAAGGGATCCGCTTGGGGGAGATAAGCTATACAGAAATGATGAAGGGAGATTCATAGATGTAAGTGAAGAAGCAGGAATTTTCGGAAGCGAGATTGGTTTTGGATTGGGGGTAACCGTAGCTGATATAGACAACGACGGTTGGCTGGACATTTATGTTTCCAATGACTTTTTTGATCGGGATTACCTATATATCAACAATCAAAATGGAGCCTTTGTTGAAAAACTCGAAGAACAAATTAAGTCCATAAGTGCCGCCGCAATGGGTGCCGATATTGCCGACTTCGACAACGATGGAAATCTGGAAATATTTGTCACGGATATGCTACCCCCTGAAAATGCACGACTTAAAACGGTGACTACTTTTGATTCGTGGGAACGCTATTTGTTCAGTGTAAACACCGGCTACTGGCACCAGTTTACCCGAAACGTGCTTCAGTACAACAATGGCGATAACACGTTTAGTGAAATTGGCAGGTATGCAGGTGTGGAATCCAGTGACTGGAGCTGGGCTCCCCTGATTTTTGATTTTCAAAATGACGGGTTAAAGGACATATTTATCTCCAACGGAATTTACCAGGACCTTACAAATCAGGATTTCCTTCAACTTGTAATTGGTGATCAGGTATCAATGAGAATTACAGCAGGAGGCCGGGTCGACTATGAAACCTTAATCAGTTATATTCCAAGTGTACCAATTGCTAATCATGCGTATGTAAATAATGGTGACATGACCTTTACAAACAGGGCAGAGGATCTTGGATTGGGTACGGTAAGTTTTTCAAATGGTGCGGTCTATGGCGATCTCGATAACGATGGTGACCTGGACCTTATCACCAATAATACCAATATGCAGCTGTTCCTGTACGAAAACCAAACGGAGAAATTTTATCCTGAAAACCACTACTTAAGGTTTATCCTGGAAGGAGAAAAGGGGAATACAAGCGCATTTGGAACGCGAATATCGGTTTTTGTTCATGATGATATTTATGTTCTTGAACATTTGCCCACGCGGGGATTTCAATCCACCATTGACAATCGGCCTTTGATGGGCATAGGGACAAATACCAACGTGGACATTGAGGTAAGGTGGCCTTCCGGAAAAATCACCAAGCTGACTGATATTGCTGCTGATCAGGAACTGATCTTGCGGGAGTCCGATGGATTGGGGGATACTCCACCAGACGCCCCTCCCCCCGGGAGCCTTTATGTTGAAATGGATTCAACTGCTTTACCAGCGAAGCATATCGAAAACCTATTTAATGATTTCAGTCGTGATAAGCTTATTTTCGAAATGGTGTCCACACAGGGTCCTTGTTTGTGCCAGGGAGATATAAACAATGATGGTTTAGATGATATTTTCATTGGAGGAGCAAAAGGATTTCGTGGAGAGGTTTATGGCCAGGATAAACAAGGGGGCTTTGAAAAAGTTGACATAAAAGTATTTGACAGGACTAAAATATCGGAAGATGTGGACTGTACGTTGTTTGATGCAAATGGCGATGGGAACCTGGACCTGTATGTTGCCAGTGGGGGAAATGAATTCGACCCATCTATGCCGGATATGAATGACCGTTTATATTTCGGTCATGGAAACTTCGAATTCACTTTGGTTCGTCAAACATTGCCGGCAGAAAAATTTGAAAGTTCTTCGGTGGTCGAAGCGGCTGATTTCGATGGAGATGGGGATATTGATCTTTTCGTTGGAATCCGATTGAAACCTTATTTTTATGGTGAGCCAAAAAATGGCTATATCCTTGAAAACGATGGAACCGGAACCTTTACTAATATTTCAGCAGCAATTGCTCCAGGATTGGAAAATATCGGTATGATCACTGATGCGAAATGGACCGATCTGGATAATGATAAGGACCTGGATTTGGTCATTGTGGGTGAATGGATGCCGATTATGATATTTATAAACAATGATGGAACATTCAGCTATATTGAGGATCTTTTCCAAAATTCAAATGGTTGGTGGAATGTAATAGAAACTATTGATTTCAATGGAGATGGCTATCAAGACATAATCGCCGGTAACCATGGATTAAATACACGGTTCAAGGCTTCACTGGAAAGGCCCTTAAAAATGTATGTAAAAGATTTTGACAGAAATGGAACCACCGATCAAATCATCTGCCAATACGAAAACGACAAACTTTATCCGCTGGCATTAAAGCATGACATGGCCAGCCAGATGCCCCATATCAATCGAAAGTACTTACGCTATGAAGACTATAAGGACCAGCAGATAACGGATGTTTTCAGCCCAAAAGAACTTGAAGGCGCCACTATATTAAATGCTTATGATCTGTCCACGTCGGTTTATTTGAGCAACGGGGACCTTACGTATTCAAAAATTGATTTGCCAATGCAGGTGCAATTTTCCAATACATATGCTATTTCAGTAGAGGATTACAATGGTGATGGACTTCCTGACATTCTGTTTGGTGGCAATATGTATGAATCAAAACCTGAAATGGGAAGATATGATGCCAGTTATGGATCATTATTATTGGGGGATGGGAAGGGTGGCTTTAGTTTGTTGCCTGTTAATGAATCAGGATTAAAAATCGATAGGGCGGTGAGAGAAATTCGTAAGGTATCAACTCCCGGGGGGGACAGGATTATTGTGGCCAATAACAATGATTATGTACAGGTTTTTAGTAAAAGTATTGAGTAGTCTGCAAGCTCATGGATCAATCTTTTTACAAATATCTTTCTCTGCTTTTTATCAGTGTTTATTTTCTATCGTGCCAATCTTCTTCAAATGAGAAACTTTTTAATGATCTGACAGCCGAAGAAACAGGGTTGGATTTTATAAATAAACTTAGTAATTCTGAAGATTTCAATATTATCGACTACCTGTACTATTATGATGGAGGAGGAGTGGCCGTAGGGGATATCAATAATGACGGATTGAGCGATATATACCTGGTTTCAAATGAAGGCAACAACGCCTTATATCTTAATCTTGGTAATATGAAATTTCAGGATATTTCAGAAACTGCCGGTGTAAAGTCGTCGGGATTATGGAAAAATGGTGTATCAATGGCAGATGTGAATGGAGACGGATTGCTTGATATATATCTGTGCCGGTTAGGGGAATATAAGGGTGTGACCGGAAAGAATGAGTTATATATTAACCAGGGTGATATGACTTTCAGGGAAGAAGCTGCAAAATATAACCTTGATTTTGTTGGATTCTCAACACAGGCAGCATTTTTTGATATGGATAATGATGGAGACCTGGACGTATATCTTCTCAATCATTCGGTTCACACGCAACGCTCATTTGGCGATTCACAATTAAGAATGGATATTGATTCCCTCGCCGGAGACAGAATTTATAGAAACGATGATAATTACTTTACCGACATATCGTCAACATCAGGCATCTACCGGTCACAAATAGGTTATGGGTTAGGAATTGGGCTTAGTGATATTAATAAGGATGGATTTACAGATATTTTTATCTCCAATGACTTTATGGAGAACGACTACCTGTACCTCAACAATCAGGATGAAACCTTCAGGGATGTGTTCCCTGATATGGCCGACAATTCCAGTTTATCATCAATGGGAAACGATCTGGCTGACGTCAATAACGATGGTTACGTAGATATTTTCACTCTTGACATGCTACCTGAGAATGAATTTGTAAGAAAAAGCACAGTAGGAGACGATTCAAATGAAATTTTCCGGATGAAGCTTGCATACGGATATATGCCACAATATAAACGTAATGCGCTACAGTTAAACCGGGGGAACGGGACTTTCTCTGATATAGCCATGATGGCCGGAGTACATGCAACCGATTGGAGCTGGTCAGCCTTGTTTGCAGATTTTGATAATGATGGCTGGAAGGATATTTTCATTTCCAATGGTATTCACGGACGACCAAATGATATGGATTATCTTGATTTTATTGAAAGCGATGGGATCGTTAACAATCCTGATGTTCCTGATTCAATTTTGATGAATAAAATGCCCGGAGGTAATGTTTCAAACTATTTTTTCCGGAATAATAAAGATTTAACCCTTCAGGATTTATCAGCGGACTGGGGTGTTGCCAGTGATAGAATAACCAATGGTATCGCTTATAGTGATTTGGACAATGATGGCGATATCGACCTGGTATTGAATAACCTGAACGGCCCGGTTGTAATTAAAGAAAACAACACCGATTTAGATACTTCCAGTCATTTCCTGTCTTTGGAGTTAGTGGGATCGCACGGAAACACGAGTGCAGTTGGAGCGAAAGTAGAAGTTTTTAGTCAGGAGGGAACTCAGTTTTTTGAGTTGTTTCCCGTTCGTGGTTTTAAGTCTTCGGTTGATCCCAGGATACATATGGGACTCGGAAAGGTTCAGTTCATTGATTCGATACGTATCAATTGGCCGGGTGGGGGGGATACAGTCCTTTTTAATGTAAAGGCCGATCAATTCATTAAGCTGGTTGAGCAGGAAGGACAAAAATTTAAAAAGAACGAAGGCATTAAAAATACACTTTTCACTTCGATTTCGAATGAAGAACTTGGTGTAGACTACATTCATGAGGAAAACACATTCATCGAGTTCAACAGGGAACCATTAATTCCACATATGCACTCCACAGAAGGTCCTGCCCTGGCTGTGGCAGATATAGATGGGGATGGTTGGGATGATTTCTATATCGGTGGTGCAAAATATCAGGAGGGTAGTATTTATTTGCAAAATGAGAATGGATTTAGTCTAACCGTACAACCAGCCTTGGTTCGGGATAATCTTCAGGAGGATGTAGATGCTGCTTTTTTTGATTTTGACCAGGATGGTGATAAGGACCTGGTAGTGGTTAGTGGAGGCAATGAGTTCCTGGGGGATTCACCCAATCGCAAGCCTCGTTTGTATTTAAATGATGGTCAAGGATTATTCTCAAAGTTGCCTGATGCATTTGATGGGGTAAACCAGACAGGTTCCTGTGTGGCAATTTACGATTTTAACGGTGATGGTTGGGAGGATCTTTTTTTTGGCAGCCTGGTTGTACCCTGGAATTACGGCCTTTCCCCTCAAAGTTATTTACTTAAAAATGATGCAGGCAAAACTTTTGTAGATGTTTCCTATTACCTGCCAAACAATGGTATCCTGGGAATGATCAATGATGCTGAATGGATTGACCTGGATGGGCGTGGCAATAAAAAACTTGTGTTAGCAGGAGAATGGATGGATGTAATGATTTTATCTACAGAGGGGAAAGAGTTTCAAGAACACAATATTCCCAGTAGTTCAGGTTGGTGGAATACCATTCAATCTGTGGACTATGATGGCGATGGCGATCAGGATCTGCTGATGGGGAACCTTGGCCTCAATTCCAATCTCAAAACGAAAGATAGTCAGACTGTAAATTTATATCTTGATGATTTCGATGAAAATGGGAGACTTGATGCCGTAGTGACCTTCCACCCTCAGGGTGTGGAATCAATTTTTGCTACAAGAGATGTTTTGATCACGCAAATCCCATCAATTGGTGAAAAATTTTCTTCAAACAAGGCCTTCGCCCAGGCGACTTTAGAAGATATTTTTGGCGATAAATTTTCAAATGCAGGCAAATTAAGTGTAAAAGAATTAAGATCCGGGATATTTATAAATGAGGGTGGTTCATTCCGCTTTCAACCGTTTCCCAACGTGATGCAGATCAGTTTTATTCAGGATTTCTTACTTTCAGATATAAATTCCGATGGATTGCAGGAAATACTATCAATTGGCAATTTGTACGCAACCACCAAACATGAAGGTCGATATGCAGCTGATCGTGGATCGATACTTTCCAGGCAATCCGGACGGTATCAACTACTTTCAAATCAAGATACAGGCCTTTTGCTGAAAGGTGATAACCGTAAAATTGAAATACTGAATTTCCACGGTGAGAAGCTGATATTAGTGACCAGAAATAATGATTCTATACAGTGGCTGAAGGTTGATTACCAACAAAAATAAATTTAGGTTTGAGCTAAATAATTCACTTTCGATTTCCGATGGATTAAATCAACTGAATTATGTTAGTAATACCATTGTTGAAAACAGGAAATATTAGTAATTCAATAAGGTAAATAATTGTATTTTTCCTTTAGTTAATTTAAACGATGAATTTATAACCTATGAAAGGCAAAACATTTATAATCTATAGTTCCATTGTGGCTGCCCTTGGCGGGTTCCTGTTTGGATTTGATACTGCAGTAATATCAGGCGCCGAAGGGTACATTCAAAAATTATTTGAATTGAATGACTGGTGGCATGGATTTACAGTATCCATTGCCTTGTATGGTACAGTAATCGGTGCAATGTTTGGTGGTTTACCCGCAGAAAAATTCGGAAGAAAGAAGACACTTATTGCAATTGGTGCACTTTATTTTGTTTCAGCCCTGGGTAGTGCCCTGGCGCCTGAATGGTACTCCTTCATGTTCTTCAGGTTTATCGGTGGTTTAGGTGTGGGGGCATCTTCAGTGGTAGGACCAATGTATATATCAGAAATTGCACCTGCCTCAAAACGTGGAAAACTGGTAGGGATGTTTCAGTTCAATATTGTTCTTGGAATTCTGATTGCGTATTTTTCGAATTACCTGATTGGTACAGGAGGAGAAGATAGCTGGCGCTGGATGCTTGGTGTTGAAGCTTTCCCTGCAATTTTATTCGTTATTTCTCTGCGATTTATCCCCAATAGCCCCAGATGGTTGATCAAAAATGGCAGGTCCGCAGAAGCCAGGGCAGTGCTGGTGCAAATGGAAGAACCCAATATTGATAAAGAAATGGAAGAAATAGAACATTCTTTTGCAGTGACAGATACCTCAATAGAAGAAGAGCCATTTTTCAGTAAAAAATACGCAACACCTATAACACTTGCGGTTTTATTTGCCATGTTCAACCAGTTATCGGGAATTAACGCCATAATATATTATGCCCCAAGGATTTTTGAGATGGCCGGGTTAGAGAAAAGTGTATCCCTGCTTTCATCTGTTGGTATTGGATCTGTGAACCTGTTAGCAACACTAACAGCTCTTTTTTTAATTGATAAATACGGAAGAAAAGGATTAATGTATGTTGGTTCTGTTGGAGTTATTATATTTCTTGGATTGGTAGGTTCATCATTTATGTCGGAAGATCCCAGTGGACACCTGGTTCCATTCTATTTATTTGGTTTCATCGCGTTTTTTGCAATATCCCAGGGTGCCGTTATTTGGGTTTTTATTTCTGAGATCTTTCCTAATAAAGTTCGCGGGAAAGGCCAATCATTGGGAAGTTTTACACATTGGATATTCGCGGCAGTGATAGCCCAGGTTTTTCCGGGAGTGGCAGCTATAGTAGGCGCGGGACCAACTTTTGTCTTTTTTAGTATTATGATGTTTCTCCAACTTCTTTTTGTCTGGAAAATGATGATCGAAACAAAAGGCAAATCATTAGAAAAAATACAGGAAGATTTAGGAATAACCTGATGAATCAACCGACAAACCTGTTTTTATGAAAACGTTTGTAGTTGTTGTTTTATGCATTTTCATACTTACCGGGTGTGATAATAGAGGAAAATGGGAGTCGAACAGTCAAATGGCTGAAGATCAGGAGTTGTTGATTCAATCAGTTAACAATCTCACGAATGTAATTATCTATGATAATTTTTCTGCTCCCGTTGCAGCCCGGATATATACCTACCCAAGCATAGCTGCCTATGAAATAATGGCATTGGAGAACTCCGGTTATGCCCCGCTTGCCGACCAATTGCATGAACTATCGGCAATACCTGCACCTGAAGAAGGGAAAGAACTATGGCTTCCACTTGCAAGTTTGCAGGCCTTTACCCAGGTAGGGAAAGCCCTGGTCATCTCAAAGGATACCATAAAAGCACTCCAGGATGAATTATATGATACGTTTAAAAGCATGGATATCCCAGGTGATATATTCAAATATTCAATCGATTATGGAAATCAAGTTGCTAATCATATATTGATGTGGGCTGATGGTGACAACTTTAAAGAGACCCGCGCTTTTCCCAAATACATAATACGGACTGATTTAGAATCATGGAAACCAACACCCCCGGATTATTTAGATGGGGTTGAGCCGCATTGGAACAAAATACGTCCTTTTGTAATTGATTCCTCAAATCAATTTATACCAACCCCTCCTACAAAATTTGAAATTACTCCTGAGAGTTCTTTTTTTAAAGAGATACTCGAAGTCTATGAAGTAACCAATAATCTTAACAGCGAACAGGAAGAAATTGCTCGATTCTGGGATAGTAACCCATATGAAAATAAGATTACTTCAGCCGGTCACTGGGTTAGAATTACAAGTATAGCGTGTAAAAGCGGGAATGCTGATTTCATAAAGTCTGCGGAAGCATTTGCGAGGGTCACGATCTTTTTATCAGATGCATTTATCAGTTGCTGGGATGAAAAGTGGAGAAGTATTAGAATACGACCTGAAACAGTAATTAACCAGTATGTTGATGAAGGGTGGACACCATTGCTTCAAACCCCTCCATTCCCTGAATATCCATCGGAGCACAGCGTTGTTTCAAGGGCTGCCAGTGTAGCCCTGACTCAATTATTTGGAGAGCCGTTTCAATTTACTGATGATATTGAGGTGGAATATGGGTTACGGACCCGATTATTTAATTCATTCTACGATGCATCAGCAGAGGCTGCAATCAGCAGGATGTACGGAGGAATTCACTACATGCCGGCAATCAATAATGGCCTCAAACAGGGAAAGCAGGTGGGTGATTTTATTGCCGGAAAATTGGTAACCAAAAAATAATAAGTTTCAATTATTTGAGAGAATAAATATTATCTTATGAAAAAAATATGGGGGATTGACCTGGGAGGAACTAAGATTGAATGTGCAGTATTAGCTTCCTCATCAAAACCGGATGTAGTCATTCGCAAGCGCCTTTCTACAGAATCTTCAGAAGGTTATCAGCATGTTTTGTCACAAATTTCAAGATTAGTAGAGCTTACCGCCAAAGAACTAGGTGAAGAACCTGAAGTAATAGGCATGGGAACACCCGGGTCGATAGATCCACTAACCGGCAGATTAAAAAATAGTAATTCTGTTGTGCTGAACAATCAACCATTTCAGAGCGATATTGAGTCAATCCTTGGGGTACCGGTGAAAATTGCCAATGATGCCAATTGTTTTGCACTTGCCGAAGCCCGGATGGGGGTTGTATTGGAAAAGTACCCTGATGCAAGTATTGTGTTTGGTGTAATTATGGGAACAGGTGTCGGGGGTGGCATTGTTGTAGATGGAAAAATCATCAATGGACATCATGGTATTGGTGGAGAATGGGGACACAATTTTCTTGATGCAAGCGGAGGCCCTTGTTATTGCGGAAAATCTGGATGCGTTGAAACAATAATTTCAGGGACAGGTTTAGAAAAGTTTTATGCAGGGTTAACAGGTGAAAAGAAAAAATTGAGAGACATATCTCGAGATAGCATTTCAGGCACTGATGAATATGCTTCCAAAACATTATCAAGGCTCATTCATTATTTCGGACTGGGACTTTCTACAATTGTAAATATCCTGGACCCCGATGTAATTGTGATTGGTGGAGGTGTTGGGAACCTGGATATATTATATACAGAAGGAATCAAAGAAGTAGAAAAACATGTATTTAACAATTCTTTCAACACCGTGATAATCAAGCCAACGCTGGGGGATAGTGCAGGAGTATTTGGCGCTGCATTTTTGACAGTTTGATTTATATTTTATTAGAAAGTAAAATTACAAGCCCTTTTACCCTGCCCTTTAGGGTAGGGTAAAACCAATCCATGCATTTGGCTTTAGCCATTAAAACCAATTTTTGTCATTTGTAAAAATTAGAATATTTAGAAATTTGGTTTCAGGAATTACTAATCAATTTGAATTAATGGCTAAAGCCAGCCCGATCTTCCTTTTTACCCCGTGCTAAAGCACGGAGTAAAACTTTTATTGCTCGAAAAAACTTATATAGTTAAGTGATTCAAAGTTATGGATCAGAAGAGACTGGTGATTACTATTCAGGCACATAACGATAGATCCAAGCTTAATACTAGGGATTCAGTTATTCATTAACCATTTTAAAGACTCCTATTTACCAGAACAACGCATACAATACTGCAAGTATCAACAATAGTACGGCAGATAAAAAGTTGAATATACTATGCGAATGGAATGTTGATTTTGAAATGTCAAATCCCTTTCCCGCCGGATTTTTATCCAGGATGGACACGACAATAATAAGGATTGATGAAATCAGAAATACCAGGCCCATACGATCAATAAAGGGCATCATTGGGAACCCGATTTTGATTACAAAAGACATTATCAGGGAGACAAGGGCTGTAGCGATAGCAGCATTGGCTGTTGCTCGTTTCCAGAAAAAACCAAAAATAAATATTGCGACGACACCGGGACTTACAAACCCGGTGAAGTCCTGTATGTATTGAAATACCTGGTCAAGGGTTGCCAGTTGCGGAGCAACAAGGGCTGCAATGAGTAGTGCTACCACGGCCACGATCCTTCCGGTTTTCACCAACTGACTTTCTGATGCATTTTTGTTGATGAAAAACTTATAGATATCCATTGTAAAAATTGTAGCCGTTGAATTGATCATGGAGGCAAGGGAAGAAACTACGGCGGCTATCAATGCGGCAAAGGCCAGTCCCTTAAATCCCGGGCCCACAAATTCATTTAATAACCACGGATATGCTTCATCAGATTTTGCAATGTCGGCGTGGAGTGCGTAGGCCACAATTCCCGGAATAACAACGATGAGGGGAATGATGAGTTTAAGATAGCCTGCAAATGCAATTCCTTTCTGCGCTTCGTTTAGGCTTTTGGCTGCAAGTGCCCGCTGGATGATGTACTGATTAAAACCCCAGTAATATAAATTGGCGATCCACATACCTCCAATCAGCACACTTATTCCGGGTAAATCTAAATAGGCATCCCGCCCATCTGGAAGTGTGATTTCGCCTTTTTGAATGATCATTGAAAATCTTTCAGGAACTTTTTCAAGCAATATCTGAAATCCTGAAATTATTCCATCTCCTCCCAGGGCCGATAACGCCATGTATGTTGTTACTAATCCTCCTGCTACCAGGAAGAATACCTGAATAACATCTGTCCAGGCCACAGCCTTTAGTCCTCCGTATATAGAATAAATACCGGCAAATAATACTAACCCAAAAATTCCGGTAGTCATTTCAATGCCCATAATAGTTTTCATCGCCAGGGCACCCAGGTAAATCACCGAGGTAAGATTGACGAATACGTACACGAAAAGCCAGAAAATTGCCATGATTGTTTTTACACGATGATCATAACGGTGTTCAAGAAATTGTGGCATTGTGTAGATGCCTTCTTTCAGGTAAATAGGCAGAAAGAATTTCGCAACTACCAGTAAAGTCACGGCTCCCATCCACTCATACGATGCTATCCCAAGTCCAAGGGCGAAACCTGACCCTGACATTCCAATAAACTGTTCTGCTGAAATATTGGAAGCAATTAATGAAGCTCCCACCGCCCACCATGTTAGGGATTTACCAGCCAGAAAATAATCTTTTGAATCTTTTTTGTGGCCTTTTTTCTCCCTGGAAACATAGATCCCTACGCCGATGATCAAAAAGCAGTATCCAAAGAAAACAGCAATATCCAGGGAAGTAAAATTCATTTGATGTAATAGATAATCAGGTTTTTATTCAACCACCTTTTGTTCTACAGGTTTTGATTTTTTCATCAATTTGGTTTTGGGCGGATCTTTAAACACTATCATGAAGAAAAGAAGGACGACAAGGGCCAGAATTGCGGGTATCCACCAGATGGTGTTCCATTGAATAACCCCATCGGATGAAGTATATGCAGATACAATCCTTCCCGATATTTCAGAACCAACACCGATGCCAAGTCCGTAAGTAATAAGTGTGACAAAGCCCTGGGCACTCGCACGTATATCTTTTGAGGCTTTTTCCTCCACATAGATTTGGCCCGTAAC
>CAZONK010000059.1:13148-15511 GCA_964581095.1 uncultured Roseivirgaceae bacterium | reverse complement strand
GGAAAGTTCGAAATCATAGGATTTTGTCCGGATATAAAATATCTACAGCATTTGCGAAAGCACATCAACAACGATTCAAGGATCACTATCATTGGTGGTGATTCATTTGTTAGTCACAGTACAATATTGAAACATGCAAAAAAAGCCTCATTGGGAATTATCAGCTATCAGGACAACCCAGCAATTAATAATAAAATGCCAACCAGGATTTATGAATATCTTGGTCTGAAATTGCCCTTCATCATTCCTGAAAATGAGAAGTGGAAAAAATTTTGTGAACCTTATAATTCTTGCTTTAGTACTTCATTTTCAGATATTGAACCGGATAAAATACTTGAATGGTACAATAAAGGTGAATTTTATGTTAAAGAACCCAGTGAAGAAATTAGTTGGAAATATGAAGTAGTAAAACTTGAAGAATCAATAGATAATAGACTCATAAATAACTAATTATATTACAATAATTACACTTATCAAAAATTTATTTTAGTCTTATCTAATTTTATATTATATTTGTATTTCATAAATACGGGTATAATTAATGGCAAAATCGCTAAGTCTGTCCGAAGAAAATTATTTAAAAGCCGTCTACCATTTATCTGATGCAGGAAAGAATGAAGTGAATACAAATAGTATTTCAGATTACATTCAAACAAGGGCTGCTTCAGTAACCGATATGATTAAAAAGCTAGCCGCTAAAGGACTGGTAGATTACCAAAAATATCATGGCCTCAACATTACTCAGGAAGGAGCAACGGCTGCACTTCAGGTAATCAGGCGTCATCGATTATGGGAATTATTTTTAGTTAAGAAACTTAACCTGAAATGGGACGAAGTACATGACATCGCAGAACAATTGGAACATGTAAAATCTGAAATACTGGTTGACCGGCTTGACTCCTATCTTGACTATCCTAAGTTCGACCCGCATGGCGATCCCATCCCTGACAAGAATGGCAAGATGATCGCTTATAAGAAAATTCCTCTCAGTGAAATTCCTATTGGCGGCAAAGGCCTGACTATAGCTGTTGTAAACAGTGAAAAAGTATTTCTGCAATACCTCGATAAAGTAGGAATAAGGATTGGTATTCATTTAGAGGTTCTTGACAAATTTGAATACGACGGGGCCATTGAAATAAAAATAGATAACAATCGAGTCCTGCAGATCTCAGGAAAAACTGCAGAAAACATTTTAATTACCCAGGATGATGGTTGACCCTTTTATTGCTCTTACAATTTTTCTATCTGCTTGCTTATTGGTTTTCATCTTATGGAAATTCAGATACCTGATTAATTTCAAAGGGAGTGAAAAAAATGAAAAAACTCTTATTGAGGACATATTAAAGCAGCTCTACCATGTCGAATACAGTGGGAATAAAGCAGGGTTTAATGAATTGGCCGGTGCTTTAAAAATGAATGATGACGCATTGCTTGTTCTTATTGAAAAAGCGACAGACGCCAATCTTATTCTTTTCGAAGATGGAATTTTGCAATTAACACCGGAAGGAAAAGATTATGCACTCCGCATCATAAGGGTACACCGTTTGTGGGAAAAATACCTCTCAGAAAAAACCGGTATAAATAAACTGGAATGGCACGACCGTGCTGAAAGAATGGAGCACAAATTATCTGCTGACCAGGTTGAATTAATTGACAGGGAGCTTGGTCGTCCGCGGTTTGACCCACATGGAGATCCGATACCTACATCAAAAGGTGAGATCATTGATGTAGTTTGGAAACCACTTTCAGCGCTGAAAGAAAGATTAACGGCACGTATTGTCCATATTGAGGATGAACCGGAAGTTATTTACAAACAAATCATTTCTAAAAAACTTCATATCGGATCCCAATTACAGGTTTTATCTTCTTCAGATACACTTGTTGAGATCTATTCGGAAGGAAAAAAATATTCATTCACTCCAATAGTTGCAGCCAATATCAGTGTTGTTGAATTAAGTTCACAAGAAGTATTCGAAGAAAAATCTGAGCGTTTATCAGAACTTGCCGAAGGGCAGTTGGCAAAGGTACTGGGTATCTCGGGCGAGTGTCGTGGCGCTAACAGACGGCGCCTTCTTGATCTGGGATTTATTCCGGGAACTGAAATCATTACAGAGTTTTCGAGCCCGATGAAAGACCCCAAAGCGTACCTGGTCCGCAATACACTCATTGCATTGCGGGATGACCAGGCGGATTTGATTCTAATTGAGAAGATAGAATAATATAATTATATAATGAATGATTGAATGGTGAACAAAAAAGTATTTACACATTTAAGCATTCCTCCAAATAAAACGAACAATGGATAAAATAAACCCAGCATGTGAAACCTGCGCGCACTACAACGCGGAAGGATTGAAAAAATT
>CAZONK010000059.1:0-13048 GCA_964581095.1 uncultured Roseivirgaceae bacterium | reverse complement strand
GATACCATCAAAAAAGTGGCCACAAAAGAAATCCAATGTCAGCCACGCAGGATCAAAAATATGTCGAAACAAATAACCAAAGCTGTTGATAGCATGCGTAAAAAATTAGAAGACCTGTACCCGGGTATCCCCAACAGCCGGTGGATTGCCATAAGGTTGCTCGAAGGTGACAATCGTATCATTGAAGCATTACGAAATAATGAATTTACCCATGCCTGACAAGAGAAAAATACAAAGTGCAGAGGATATTCTAAAAGAAGCTTCCAATTTACGATGGCAGATAGGTGATGGATTTCATGACAGGCTAACGGAAAGTATCTATTCCGAAGCAGCTCAAATTGCAGGAAGGTCGGTAATTAAACAGGATGGCAATAAAAATGATCATTTTGACAGAAAACTGGATAAAATACTGACAAGCAGTACTTTAGGTTTCCCGATAATGATCCTGGTTCTTTCTGTTATTCTCTGGATGACCATCCAGGGGGCAAACTATCCTTCTGGTTTATTAGCTGTATTACTTCTCGACACTATTTATCCACTATTGAAGAATGTTTCTTTATCCATTGGTTTGTATTGGTGGCTCGATGGTTTACTCATCGATGGTATTTACCTGGCGGTTGCATGGGTGATTTCCGTAATGCTTCCCCCGATGGCAATTTTCTTTCCACTATTTACACTTCTGGAGGATTTTGGTTACCTGCCACGGGTCGCATTTAACCTTGACAATATGTTTAAAAAATCCGGCGCACATGGTAAGCAGGCTCTCACCATGAGTATGGGTTGGGGATGCAATGCAGCCGGTGTAATCGCCACACGTATTATCGACAGCCCTCGTGAAAGATTGATTGCCATTATCACAAATAATTTTGCGCTATGCAACGGGAGATGGCCAACCCAAATTCTAATTGCCACCATTTTTATCGGTATTCTTGTTCCCCCGGCTTTTTCAGGCCTTTTGTCAACATTTTCAGTTATTGTTATTGCCATGTTAGGTGTATTTTTTACTTTCCTCACTTCCTGGATGTTGTCAAAAACAATGCTGAAAGGTGAAGTATCTACTTTTACGCTCGAACTTCCACCCTACCGGCCTCCACGATTCTGGAAGACCATTTATACTTCGATCATCGACCGGACCTTGATTGTTTTATGGAGGGCAATCGTTTTTTCAGCGCCGGCAGGAGCCGCAATCTGGGCAGTTGCAAATATACCTGTTGGCGACCAGAGCCTTGCTATATGGATTATTGATTCCATAGATTGGTTTGGGGTACTTTTTGGCCTTAACGGTGTGATTTTGCTTGCTTATATTGTGGCAATCCCGGCAAATGAGATTGTTATTCCTACTATCCTTATGCTTACTGTTGCAAGCACGGGCATGATGGGAATGGGGGAAGGTAGTGGGGTTATGTTTGAGCTGGATTCCGCAATGGAAACAGGAAAGATCCTTGAAGCAGGAGGCTGGACCCTTCTTACCGGTGTCAACCTGATGTTGTTCAGTTTGTTGCACAATCCTTGTAGTACCACCATATACACAATCTATATGGAAACTAAAAGCTGGAAATGGACTACTGTGGCCAGTATCATGCCTGTCATTATGGGATTTGTCATTACTTTCCTGGTGGCCCAGGTGTGGAGGATATTAACCTAATACAAGACTCTACTTGTATCCGACGCCTTTGTTTACTTGAGAAAATAATCTTACTATTATATACGTTATTTTTGTTTTATTTTTTCCATTATTATTGAGATAAACTCTTTGGTGGGAATGATAAGTGGCTTTACGTCTTCTTCGTTAAAATCAAAAATACAACTTTTTCCTAATGGTACCTCGTTGCATTAGTTTATCAAATACCTGAATCGATGGAGTTAGTTCCCTTTTATTCCAGATACGATAATAGCATCCCAGTTAACATGCATTTCCCCTTCCCTGACAAAATTTTTAGCCTTATTAATAACTGCAGCTTTTACATCCGCTCTTACATCTTGTGGTTGACTGTTCAAGGCCTCCATTACGGGTCCTGCTACATCCGAGAATATTTCCCAGTATTGTTCGGGAGATCCAAATTTTGCTTCACCCTTCACATTCCACTCAGTAACATTCTCCAACCCAATATTTTTTACATGTTGACTTACCAAACCTGGTTTTGCACATCTGAATATCCCGGGTACGTCCGGAGCAGGTTTAGGTAAATTCAACTTCTCTATTACTGTCATAGCCAATATGGTGATGAAAGGATTGAGTTCCGGTCCTGCCCACACGGCAACAGTTAGTTTCCCTCCCGGTTTGAGCACTCTTGCCATTTCTCTTAAACCCGTTTCGACATCCGGAAAAAACATGATCCCATACCTGCAAATAATGTGATCGAAGGTATCATCTTTAAATGGCATATCAGAAGCGTCACTCACCTGGCTTTGATAGTTTGAAATGCTACGTTGTTCCGCATGCTCATTAGCAATATCTACCATGTTTTCTGACAGATCAGTACCTGTGACCCTCCCCTGCAGTAGTAATGCACTCAAGGTCAATCCTGGTTCTCCCGTACCGGAAGCTACATCCAGTACATGCTCATTTCCACTTAATTGTAGGGAATCGATAAGGCTGTCGGAAACAGGTCGCATTGTTGTCATGAGGATTTCATCCCATTTTCTCCATCCCCGGGAATATTGGTTCCAGGTTTTTCTTTGTTGATAAAGTTGTTCAATTTGTTGTGAATTCATCTGGTGGTTTTGTTATTCGTGATAGTGAAATAAAATTCAATATAGGAAATTAGTGACATTTCACCTATGACATATATGTATTTAGAAAGATTATTCTGAAGTATAAAGCAGAATTCGAATACTATCCCTACCTGGATCCAGGGCTTCCAATTACAATAAACGGCGCCCAAAAATAAGGTGAGGCATATCTTGTTTCTTTTGAATTTACAACAGATTTTAATGTGCTGTCCCATTCAATTGACTTCATCCCCCTGGAGGCCCTGGGGTTAAAATTGTTTGTAATCAAATCACGCTGGGCTTGTGAAAGAGCAGCTGCAACAGTTAGCCCCGCATCAACTAATTGATGCATTTTTGTCATAAGGATGGATGTAGATATATCATCTACTTTCCACAGGCTTACGACCACAGCCGAAGTGCCCGCGTAAATAAATGCCCTGCTTAATCCTATCAATTCATCGCCATTGGAAAGGTCTCCTAATCCGGTTTCACATGCGCTAAGTGTAACAAAATCGGAATTTAAATTTAGATTAAATATTTCTTCAACAGTTAATTGACCATCATCATTTTCTCCCGGAGCCATCAAAACAAATGATTTTCCAGGATTGTAGGTATTCATGACACCATGTGTAGCAATATGTATCAAATCATAGTTCATAGCAGCCTCTTTAAAATATGATTCCGATATTTCACTTTCATAAACACATTGATTATTCTGGTAAAACTGTGATAATTGCTGAAGTTCCATTGCCGTTCCCGGAAGCGAGGAATAATATCCCAGCCGTAATTTCCCCAATGCCAAACCAAGCAAACTTCTTTCTCCCGTGGATTTGTCACGACTATTACAGAAATAGTAAATAGATGCGGATGGAGCATAGAACATATCAACTTTCTCGACTAAAAACTTATCCTCCCCATAAAGTGCTTCAAAAGGAATAAAATGCAATGGTCCATGTGGTATTATACCCACTTGTTCGTAATCATTAAATACATTTTGAAACGCAGGAGAAAGTTCCTCATACAATTCGCTGAATCCTGCAAGTACCTCATCCTCAGCATTGAATTTGACAAGGTTTCTTGTTTTGGCAACACTTTTACTCAGTTCATCTTTATCAATACTGATTAGTTTATATGAAATTCCCGAATTGTCGATTTTCCAGGTTACGGTCCCACTTTTCCCAACCCAAAACTCCAATAACGCGGTTTGATCATCCAACGATCCCATGATATCATCTAACGAAGCAGGATCGATAGATTTTAATGAAGCATATTCAGGATTACTCTTCCCTATTTCGTCAATAATCAAGGAATATTCCTGATTGATTTCACGTAATTTTAAGTCATAGTATTCTGTACTATTCCCATTCAGTTTATTGTAATAAATTTGATTTTTAAGGAATATAATTTCTTTACTAAGCTCCTGCTCCCTTGCAGATACCTTTTCTTCATTAGTGTCACCAATTGATTGATTAGCCAGCATATCCAAAAACGTACGCGACCTTGCCCGTTCATTCAGATTAAATGCCTTAATAATCATCTCCTCACTTACATTTTCATTATTCAGGAGCATAGTAATGTATGAATCATACAAATCAACCTTGGAATCAAGATAGTGCCATCTAAAATCTGCCCGGGTCAATTCATTTCTTTGGTTTTCAATAGTAGAAACGGATCTTTTAAACCATTCTTCAGCGGAGTTAATATCTTGTCTCACTTTAGCAATCAACCCTTTGTTAAACCAAATCCTCCATTGTATCTCTGGTCCTATTTCCAGCGACTCTGCCTCGTCAAGACGAATCAATGCCTCATCATATCTTTCCTGAGATTGATATAATATACTTAACAGTAAATCCGCTTTAGCCTGTCCTGCAGCAATCCCCTGATTTGCAAAATACTGGTGCGAACTCAGAATAAACACTTCCAGCGTATCTGTTTCCCCACTATTCAGCATAGACTCTGCCAGCTTTAATGCAGCGATATTTGCTCCCAGTATTGCTCCATTTCTGTTAAACATCTCGTATGCATTCTTTACATCTCCAAGCCGGAGCCGGAGTGATGGATTTAATGAAGAAGAGCCCTGATCAATTGACTTAAGTAGTGAACCTGCTTCTTTAAAATGCTGATTGGCTTTTTTTGTATCTCCTATTACCTCATATGCATCCCCAAGTCGTATATGGGCCCAGATAATCTGTGGTAGAATATTTACACCAATTGCTTCGTCCAGTGCTTCCTGTTTAGTCAGAATAGCATCTTCAGGTTGCCCAATTTGCATCTGAATATCGCCCAGAACCTGAAGTTGGCGGAAGATTTTATAACCCTGGATTTTTGACAGATCAATTGACTCGTTTAGAAAAAAATCTGCACTGTCCGTTTGATTCTTAGCCATCTTTAATTTACCAAAAAGCAAATAGACCTCGATCATACCCGGTCCATCATCATCTTCTTTGAGATAAATGTTCCTGGCATTGATGGCGTCAACTTCGCATTCATTAAAAAGGCCCATTGTTAATTCCAACTGAGATTTTGACAGGTACGTGTCCGCAATAGATAATTTTTTAATAGCCTTTATACTCGACTCCATGCCCGAATTCAAATCCAGGGCATTGTTGAGAAAATTCAATGCCTTATCGTATTGTCCTAAGTAAACATGGGTTATACCAATTTGTCTGTAATCCTCAATTATGTTTAGCAGGTTATCGGATTCATTTTCATCTATTTTCAATCCCTTTTCTAAATACAAGAGCGACTCATTATACCGGCCTTGTGTAGAGTATGCATGTGCCAGTTTACGACATACATCGGCCTCCATTCTAGGGTTTCGCATTACCCCCAGGGATGGAGCAGTTTCTAAATAAGTAGTGTAGTGCACAATAGCTGCATCGTATTCATTCTGGTTATTTGCGATATCACCTTGTTGAATGGCCTGGGTTGCAATGATTGAAGGTGTTTTGCATGAGTTGAAAGCCAAAGAAAAAAAGGTCAATATTAGAATATTGACCCCTATACTTAACACTTTTAATGTTGATTTGTTAAAATACATATTGAACAATGAGTATAAATCCTGGGTCTGCTCCTGAAAGTTTACCAAAAAGCGGGATCTGAATGGCCTGGTTTACCCGTAACCTGTTTATCTGAAAACTTAATCTTGGAGAATATTGTACAAGCCACGATGCAGTATCATCAAGTGGCTTCCCATCTTCCTCATCTGTCCCGCTATGAAAATAATAGACATCATTGGTCAATGCCAGCCATTCATTCATGTGAAAATTATAAGAACCAGATAGTGTCAGCAGGTTTCCATCCTTAAAATTAATTTCGGGGCCTCCTACTTCGTATTGCTTAGTCCCTGAAGTTTTCATCTTATAACTGGCATATGCTGTCCAGGAGTACGGGTAGGTTATCTTTCGAAGTGAAAATGACACATCCAAAGCTGTATATCCTGAACCTACCGGTATATCGAATACGGTTGGATCACCGGTGTCTGATGGATTCTTTGCACCCGTTGGCAGGGTAGCTGTCAGTGACCCTTTGAAAGCTGGCCGGGTTGCTGTTTCAGTTAGCAACTGGTAATCCATGCCAAGCCATATATCCCCAAGGCCACTTCCCTGCCCTTCCAGCTTTTGTTGTTCAAATAAACCGAGCCCTGGAGCTTCACCCTGGTATGAAAGAAACAAATCATGTTTTTGATAAGGTAATCCCACTAATAATTGTAATCGGTCTGACAAGCCGTATTGAATAAGCAGTTGGCTTGCCCATGTACGGCCAGATGCGTTGGAGATTGGTACACGTTTTCCTTCTGCATCAAATATTTTATAAAGGGATGAATACTGTAGTGCTACGCCTGCCCGAAAGAATCCCTTGTATAATGTATAGGGCTCAGTAATGATTGTTAGCTGTTTTCGCTCAGAAGGCAAAATCTCCTGTTCCGTCTGGGCAAGTGTGACGATGGAGACAAACAGCAATAAAGTCGCTATAGTATATCGATTGATCATAGCCTAGTTTACAAATAGATTATAGTAAAATGTTGTATGAATACTGAATGGTGCGAAAATATTCTGCCCGGATATAGGAAAAACAATCCCTTGCCTTAGCCAAAGTTTATTGGATATTAAAACTTCATATCCCGGGTTAATTACAGATAACTTTTCATCAGGCAGCGCCACCTTATTTCCCGATACTTCAGTCCACCCTCCACTTGAACTATAAAATGAAACATCCAGGAATAAATTCACCCACTTATAAAGCTGGTATTCGATTTGAAAATCAAATTGGTTTTTTTGGGGCACCTGGTACTTGTATTGCTCCGAAGAATACTCAAATTCATTTGTAGTGTTCAACCTCGAATACCACGTTTGATGATCTGATTCCCCGCTTGGAACCCTTGATTCAAATGCTGCAGAAAGAGCAATATTCTCAAATCGGTATTTAACAAATCCCTTGTAATAAGTAGATAGAACCCCATATCCCCAATTTTCTTTGTAATAATAATTGACAACATCTCCTGACCCGGAGGATGTAAATAAATGCTGCGGTTGATCGGGTCCAGAGTTTGCAGTGGGTAAATAAACTCCAAACGAACCACCCACGTCAATTTTATTATCAGGTATCGGGGCCCTTCCGTTAACACCAATATAAAGGTCATCAAAACCACTGGTAGTCACGTCAGTATAAAGTTCCCGCGTTGGAGATGGGGCACCCACGATATACACCGGCTCTCCCCGATAATTCATGGATTTAAACTTTAATTTTAATTCGGCATCTAAATAATCAATAATACCATAACGGATGTTAGCATTCAATGCATGTAAATTTGATGATTCTCCGGTTGTAGATAGCAATTCCTTGTTACCATCTTCATCGTATTGCGATTTAAAAACAAAAAATTCATACGTACCTTCTACCCTCATCTGCCCTTTGTAAAGGGTAAATCTACGATCCATTGTACGTTCAGAATTTACCAATGAATCCCGGTTTATTTGTGAATAACCAAATGAGGGAATCAACAGAAATAAGAAAATTAATCGGTCCATATTCAATCAGGTATATATTTCCAGAGACCGCCTTCAAAAGTACCAAACCATAATGTCCCATCCTTATCTTTAAATGACGAAATCGTTGAAATTCTTTCGTCTAAAAGTGATTCAGGATTGGTGCGCATTGAAGACCCATTAAAATAGATCAACCCATTTCCAATAGATCCAAACCATACATCCCGCTTAGCATCCTGGTTAATTGTATAGGTCCAATTCTGGCCTGCGCTATTATAAAGGCCCTCCACTTCAAATCCTGATGAAACCCTTCTGCACAAACCGTCAAAAGTCCCTACCCAAAGGCTTCCCCAGATGTCTTCATAAACAGATTGTATATGATTGTCAGGCAAACCATCGCTGGTTGTATATCGTGTAAGTGAGTTACCTTCTAAAACTTTGAGCCCTCCGGAAGTGCCAAACCACATGGTTTTTTTTGAATCCATGTAGATATAATTTATTTCATTACATTCACTGCATTGGTCATCCCAAACCTGGAAGATACTTTCCCCATCGGTGAGTAACAAACCAAATACGTCTGTACCAAACCAAACCAGATCGTTGTCATCAACACCCAGGGAAGTTACGCCAAACGAAATACCACCAATTGCTGGTATCGATAACCATGTGCCATTATCTAGAAAACTTAATCCCCCCTTGGTGCCGAATACCATAACGCCAGGTTCAAACTCCACAATACCCGTTACAAAATTATCTACCAGGCCATCCGCCCTTCTGTAATTGGTAAAATTTGTTCCATCGTATTTGGAAGCACCATTGTTGGTTCCCACCCAAAGATTTCCATCACTATCCGAAACGATTGAATTCACCCGGTTTCCTGCCAGTCCATCGGACATTGTAATATTTTCCCATGCAACTAGAGTTGAAGGGTCTATCGTTTCGACTTCCGGCAAACATCCTGCAACCGCTGCTATCAGAAATAATCCTGCACACCTCATTATTTGCTTCATGAGGAATATTTTTTTGTACTTTCAATTTAGGCAAAATATTTATGATGACACTTATTAATCATGACATTTTAACCATATTAGAATACGCAAAATCGATTGTATATTATTTATTCAGGTTGCCGGGAATCCTAAAAACATGATTGAAGATTTGTAGCAAATAAAGCTTTGATTAATTGGCAATTATCATTAAACAAATTTGATTACCATGACAAAACATATAACTTGTATTTTATGATTTTCCCCCACCGCCCAAATATAGTATCGTGGATCACTGCTTCTATCCTTTTATTGGGGCTGAATTTTGCAGTTTACTCACAGTCAACCGGTGAAATTGACTACCCATACCTGGGGATAAAATTCACAATACCGGAAGGCTGGAAAGGCCAGGAACTTGAAGAAGGGTACATCATGGGATCAGATACAGAAGCAGGATTTATATTTTTGATGACCCATGAATCCAAAAATCTTGAACAATTAAATGCTGAAGCCAGGCAAGGTATTTATGAAGAAGGTGGTACTCAATTACAACTCAACGGTGAATTGGAACCCGTTGGTAATGCAGGTGTTGGAGGTATGTTCACAGGTATGCTCGAATATAGCCAGGCACAGGCATATATTGTCGCTGTAATAAACCCTTTTGGAACAGGAGTCACTGTGATGGCAATTACAGATCCTCAGCACTATTCCGAACGTTATGAATCCCTTGCCAAAGAAGTTGCAAAAAACCTGAAATTCGCACTTCCAAAGGAAATTCCAGTGGTGAAAGAATGGGAACAAACACTAAAGGGTGCAAAACTAACCTACATGTCTTCTTCATCCAGCAGCGGATATAGCTCGTATGGATATTCCAGTACAACCGAGGAAATATTACTTTGTTCAAACGGGCAGTTTACTTATTATTATAACAGCTCCATATCGGCCGGATCAAGTGGAGTATCAGGATATTCTGATAATAATGATAATGGGCAGGGAACATGGAGTGTCATAGGTGACGGTGCAGAAGGAGCAATATTACAATTGGATTACAACGATGGCAGACAAAATCAATTTCAGATCACCTATTCAGAGGAGAAAACTTATTTAAATGATTCCAGGTATTTTCGTACCTATGATCATGGGGAATGTTACTAGATTCAGTTGGCAGTTGACAGTTGGCAGTTGGCAATTGGCAATTGGCAAAATTGACAAGAGGCAATAGGTAATCATTTTTCATTGCGTCTTGTCGTCTTGGCGTGGAAAGCATCCTTCCAGCATCCCAGTATCCCAGTATTCCAGTATTCCAGTATTCCAATTACACTTCAATACTTCAATACTTCAAACATCATTCATTTTTCTGATGATGGTCATATTAATTGAAATAGGGCAATTAGAACTTTGTGACTTATAATTTATTTACTATTGTGAATTCATTAATCATTCACTAATTAACCTTTAAAAATTATGTACGAATCATTACTTGAAGTAGTGGACTTTATCAGCCAACCCTGGCCCTGGTGGATGGGTGGATTTGTGATAGGTACTACTTTATTTTTGCTCTTCTTTTTTGGGAAGGAGTTTGGATTATCAGCCAATTTACGCATTATGTGTGCTGCCGATGGAGCAGGCGATTATGCTGATTTCTTTGATTTTGACTGGGCAAAACAGGGATGGAACTTAATGATTGCATTGGGAGCACTATTTGGCGCCTATGTTGCTTCAACTTATTTTGGTGGACATACTGCCAATGTTTCACAAGCAGCCGTGGATACACTCAATGAAATTGCCGGGAGCAACTTGCTGGAATATGGCAAAGTACCCATCGTACCCGGAAATGACGCCGGACATCCTCCGGTCCCTGAATTCTGGAACATCTATTCCTGGAAATCTATGTTCTCTCTAAGGGGCCTCATCATTATTGTTGGGGGTGGTTTCTTAATTGGTTTTGGGGCACGTTATGCAGGCGGTTGTACATCCGGTCATGCCATTTCAGGCATTGCTGATTTGCAACTACCTTCCCTGGTAGCGGTTATCGGGTTTTTCATTGGCGGTTTGATAATGACGTGGTTCATTTTACCCCACATTTTAAGAATTTCATTTTAATCCCCAATCAAAAAAAATATAAACATGAAAGTATTTAAATATATTGCTATTGGATTTTTCTTCGGATTTGGAATGTGGAAGCTGGAGGCCATATCTACATTCAGAATTATGGAAATGTTCCATTTTCAATCATTCCACATGTACGGAATCATTGCTTCCGGTATTGTCGCAGGAATAATTATTACCCAGTTATTCAAACGTGGTAAAATAAAAACAATCAAGGGTGTAAATAAACAATTCAATGACAAGGACCGGACATGGCCACGGTACATTATTGGGGGAATCATATTTGGGCTTGGCTGGGCGCTTACCGGCGTTTGTACAGGAATGATGTTTGTATTACTGGGAGCCGGATATACCGTATTTGTCGTTTTTCTAGCTGCTGCTCTGCTGGGCACTTTTGCATACGGTTATTTTCGTAAGTGGTTGCCTCACTAGAACTGAATTTAAATCTTTTAAACAAGCACTGGATAGTTAATGAAGGAGGTGTCTGATTTTCGGGCACCTTTTTCATCGTCATTCTGAACCTACTTCCAGCTGTCAAGCTTGATTCAGGATCTGTTATTTACCATTCCGTTGGTCTAACCAACAGATTCCGGATCAAGTCCGGAATAACGGTTTTTTGTAAGCCCATTTCAGGATTAGACAATCTTAGAAAGAAATCCAAAGGGCTACTCCTCTTCAATATAGAATTACTGATATTTTGTTTATGTCGTTCCTATGGAACTTTTTACTTTTATTTTTATAAAAGGGACTTGCGTCCCTCATTATAATATTTTATCCCTATGGGATTTTTCACCTCTCAAAGCCTCCATGAGTTTTGAAAATTAGATGCGAAATCCTGTTTTACAGAAGTCAAGGGCCGTTCAAGTTACTCTTGAGTTTGTATTATGTCTCAGAGTTGAGGCATTAGTAGGTTGAGAAAGACCTAGGCCAATTTAGTGCCTAAAGACAAGGGATGTATCCAGGTTGATTAAAATTAAGGAATCCTGAATCTTTCATCATCATATTTCAACTGCCATAGGCAGTACATCCCCTTACCAGAGTTGTAAAACTCTGGATTCGCAGATAAAGGCCAGTGAGTTCCATAGGAACGAAATATATCCATGTCCAGAAATTCAATAGGGTGCTCCTCTTCAGTCATCTGCGTGAGACTCTTCCGAAGGAGAACAAGTTTTTAACCATAGTGATGCAACATTTTAATTTTGCAAACTTTGTGGTTTGTTGTGAAATTTTAGTTTTCAAAATCGAATACCTTTACAGCATGCAATTTATCGGAGATCCCAAAGATACCATTGTAGCCCCTTCCACTCCACCCGGGGTAAGCGCACTGGCTATCGTTCGCCTGAGTGGTAAGGATGCTGTTTCCATTACAAATAAAGTATTTAAAGGGACCGATTTAACAACCCAGGAAACCCACACCCTGCATTTCGGGACACTCCGCTATAACGATGAGATTATCGATGAAGTGGTTGTAAGCATATTCAAAGGACCTAAATCTTATACTAAAGAAGATATCGTGGAAATCTCCTCACACGGATCACCTTTCATTGTTCAGAAGATTGTAAAAGTTATGATCGAAAACGGTTCCCGTATGGCCCAGCCTGGTGAATTCTCCAAAAGGGCTTTTCTGAATGGCCAGTTTGACCTTGCCCAGGCCGAGGCGGTTGCAGACCTGATCCATTCCGATTCCGCCGCATCCCACCAGGCAGCCATCAGCCAGATGCGGGGTGGTTTTTCGAAGGAAATCGAAAAACTGCGCGAAGAACTGATCCATTTCGCATCCATGATCGAACTGGAGCTTGATTTCAGCGAGGAAGACGTGGAGTTTGCAGACCGCACCCAACTCATAAACCTCCTCAACCGTTTAATGAACGTGATTGAACCCCTGATTGCAAGTTTTGATGTTGGAAACGTAATGAAAAATGGGGTACCCACTGTGATCGCGGGTAAACCCAATGCTGGAAAATCAACATTATTGAATGCCTTACTAAACGAAGAACGTGCCATTGTATCCGAGATCCCCGGCACTACCCGCGATGCTATTGAAGATGTAATCAATATTGGTGGGGTACAGTTCAGGTTTATCGATACTGCCGGGCTTCGGGAAACTACTGACACCATCGAAGCCATGGGTGTGGCGAGGACAAAGAAGAAAATGGATGAAGCTTCCCTCCTGCTATATTTATTTGATCTGACATCGGAATCCATTGAACATATAAATGAAAAAATCAGCCAATTGACCGGGGCCAATACCCC
>CAZONK010000058.1:14177-15601 GCA_964581095.1 uncultured Roseivirgaceae bacterium | reverse complement strand
CTTGGTCGTTTACCACTGCGAGCAGTGATCCTGAACTTGCCGGACAAACTGGCACCATCACTATCAATGCTAATACAAACCCTACTATTAAAGGTTTTGTCACAAGCATAGGCAATAAATGGGCAAGGCAAGAAGAGGAGAACAGTCAACAGACAAGGATATTGCAGGTCGAAAATTGAGAACGCGTGGTAAAATGTCAGCAAAGGGGGCTCCAAAAAGAGGATATAGAACCCCTGATACCTACTATGGTAGAAAATCAAGTAGGGACGGAGGCCGGTTTTCCAGAGGAGCAATGCAGCAAGGAGGATATACGTCAGGTTCAAGAAGCAGTGAGCAAGCCGCAAGGGTAAAACGATCAGATCCCGTAACAAAGAATTTCCGTTCCCCCCGTGCCGGGGCAGGGCGTGTACCGGTAAATCCAAATGTTACAAAGGAACCGGGTCGCGGATCTGGTAGGATAAAAGCGAAAAGAACAACGGTTCGATCCATATCAAGAAACAGTGAAAGACAAATGAGGATTCAGGGTACTATACCAAAATCTATTTCAGGTACTGCCCGGATAAAAAAACCAAAGAGCCCCTATGCCGGACGCGAACAACGTGCAGGTGAAAGATCAACCGACAAGGATATTGCAGGGAGAAAACTCAGGACCAGGAATTTCAGGTCCAGGCGACCCGAATATGGAGGTGCGATCTCACGACCTGATCCTTATTACCAAAGGAACGAACGAAGTACAAAAGTTAAAACATCACCTATACCATCATATGTTCCCGGAAAAGAATCATTGCGATCATCAAATTATAAGGGAAGGTTTAAACAGGGGGATATATCACCGGCGGGTTATTACAATGCGCGAAGGAGCAAGTACCAGGGGGACAGGAAAGCTCAGCGACCCGTAACAGGAGGAGGTGGCAGTATAAGCGGGAGAATCTGGAATAACAAAGGACAAGCGATACAATCTGAGCTTCCAAGTACTCAAACAAGAATGGCAACCCAATACCAGGGTCGTACCAAATCTGTACCTTCAGGATATTATAACCCGAATATCGGAAGATATAGTGGTGAAACGAGGGCCCGACGGCCTGTAACCGGTGGAGGAGGCAGCATTAGTGGAAGAAGATGGAACAACAAAGGACAAGCACTACAGTCTGATTTGCCAAGTCCACAAACAAGAATGGCAACCCAATTTCAAGGCCGGACCAAATCTGTACCTGCCGGGTATTATAACCCAAATATTGGAAGATATAAAGGCGACAGGAAAGCCCGACGGCCTGTTACAGGAGGTGGAGGCAGCATTAGTAGTAGAAGGTGGAACAACAAGGGACAGGCAATACAATCTGAGCTTCCAAGTGCCCAGACAAGAATGGCAACCCAATTTCAAGGCCGTACCAAATCCGTACCTGCAGGATATTATAATCCAAATA
>CAZONK010000058.1:0-14077 GCA_964581095.1 uncultured Roseivirgaceae bacterium | reverse complement strand
TCGGAAGATATAAGGGTGAGATGAAAGCCCGACGGCCTGTAACCGGTGGAGGAGGTAGCATTAGTGGTAGAAGGTGGAACAACAAAGGACAGGCGATACAATCTGAGCTTCCAAGTGCCCAGACAAGAATGGCAACCCAATATCAGGGCCGTACCAAATCCGTACCTGCAGGATATTATAATCCAAATATCGGAAGATATAAGGGTGAGATGAAAGCCCGACGGCCTGTAACCGGTGGAGGAGGCAGTATCAGTGGTAGAAGGTGGAATAACAAAGGACAGGCAATACAATCTGATCTTCCAAGTGCCCAGACAAGATTGGCAACTCAATTTCAAGGCAGAACCAAATCCGTGCCTGCGGGATATTATAATCCCAACATTGGAAGATACAAGGGGGACAGGAAAATCCGACGGCCTGTTACCGGTGGAGGTGGCAGTATAAGTGGTAGAAGGTGGAATAATAAAGAACAGGCGATACAATCTGAGCTTCCAAGTGCTCAAACAAGGATGGCAACGAAGTACCAGGGTAATTTAATCCCCAATCCTGGTTATTATAATGTGGCAATTGGACGATACCGGGGAGATTTTAAAACACGTAAACCCAAAACAGGTGGTGGGAGTGTAAGCGGAAAACTCTGGAACAACAAGGAAAGCGCATTACCCAGAAAAATTGCAGGGGAAGGTACCCGCAGGGCAACACAATACCAGGGGAATATGGCTCCAAACCCAGGGCATTATAATGTAGCCATAAGTAAGTACAGGGGAGAGAATAAAGTTCGCAAACCATCGAAAGGTGGTGGAGGTACAATAAGTGGCAAACTATGGAATAATGACGAACAGGCAATACAGGTCCGGTTACCTGGTAAAGATGGCAGGGCCGGGTCACAATTCCAGGGAAATTTAAATGCGAAATCATTTAAAGGGAAAGGACAGCCAAAAGGGACAGAATATGGGCGTTCTAACTCCGTTATTTATATAACTCCGGGAAGTGCTAAAAAATATGGATTGTATAAGGAAGACAAGGCCAAAAAATTTAATGGATCTAATTATGGAAGGGCAAGTTCAGTTATCTATATTACCCCGGGTAGCGCTAAAAAATATGGATTGTACAAAGAAGACAAAGCCGGGAGGTCATTAGGAACAAATTATGGAAGAACAAAATCCGTAGTGTTTATTACACCGGGAAAAGCAAAAAGGTACGGAGGATTCAATAAAGTAGAAAAAATCGAGAAGGCAGAAGGTACTACATACGGAAGAGCAAACGCCATCGCTTTTTATAAGCCTTCTAAAATTAAAAATTATGGTGGTTTCGTTCGACTGAACACCTCTGTTTCCAGAAAACAAATGCATCCAAGTTCAAATTACACGAAAGGTGTGAGCAAAAATGGAAAGGAAGAAAAGGAAAAGACTTTTAAATTTGGAATATGGTGGTCCAGTTTATTTAAGAAAAATAAAAGTCAACCTCAAAATTTAAAATCAAAAGACAGAAAACCACGTTATGATAAAAGAGAAAAAGACCTGTGGTATGAATAAATGGATTACGTTAGTAATCATTAGAAATTAAATGTGATCGTTTGTTTTATATCCGGATGAAGACTCAGTGCTACAGGACATGTAAGCGCCGCCCTTTTTAATATTTTCCTTTGTTTTTCGTCAACAGCACAGTTATCCCAATTAAAATTGATTTGTATTTCAGCAATTCGTCGAGGGTTTTCAGCCATTATTTTAAATACAGTAGAACTGAGACCCACCAGGTCAATATTATTTTCATTTGCTTTGATGCCCATAATGGTCATCATGCAAGCACTTAAGGCCCCTGCAACAGTATCAGTTGGTGAAAAACTTTCACCTTTACCATTGTTATCAGTAGGAGCATCTGTTAGTAAAGTGCACTTTGATTTTACATGTTCAAGCTTCGATCTTAGGTTTCCCTGGTATTCATTTAGGATAGTTGGCATTTGTAATTAAACTTTATTAATTAATTTTGCGTTATTTCTCAAATGACTAAATTAGACATTGCATAATATTTTTGAAAAGGAAAACAACCATATTATCATTTTTAGTACTTCTTGTGTTATCAGGTTTAGAGACGACTGCACAAAGAAGGCTTGGAGATACGGATTATGAAACTGAACTAGTTTGGGGGGTCACAAAAAATACTTCAAGCGGGCTAATAGGAGGATTTATTGTAAAGCACGCACAGCAAATCAAACCAGGAGTTTACAGGGTTCTGGGAGGCGAAATAGTTAACATCAAACACCCAAACGAAGTTCGTTTGAATTCTATCAACACGGGTAATTTTTTCATCTGGGCAAAGGAAATCTATCTGTATTCTATAAGGGGCCAGTATGGAAGGGAATTCATTCTTTTCAGAAAAGCGCCCAAACAAGGAATTCAGATCAATGCGATGTTCGCCGGCGGTCCCTCGATCGGAATAAAAGCCCCATATTATATTGAAATCACCAGTGGTGGGTTGCAGTCACTTAAAGTGCCATATGAGTCAGGAAAGTACAATTTTGATCAGATTCTGGGGACAGGTAACTTATTCCAGGGACTATTTGAATCAGGTATTACGATTGGAGCCAATCTTAAAACAAGCCTTGCATTTGAGTTTGGTACATTAAAAAGCAATGTAACAGGGATCGAACTGGGATTTTTGGTTGATGCCTATGTTGAAAAAGTAGAGATTGTACCGGCAGCCTCAAACACCGCAATATTTCCTACCGCGTTTATTACATTTTTCTACGGGTCAAGAAGATAATTAATCTTCATCCATACTTTGAATACTTCGTTTGATTTAAATATATCTTTGTATCTTCTTTATTTAGCGCATTAAAATGGCCGAATTAACTGAAACTACAAAACAAAAGAGAAGAAAAAAGCCTTATTGGCTTCGGGTAAAATTACCCATAGGGAAAGAGTACACGAAGGTACGAAGCCTTGTTGACGCCAATAATTTGCATACTATTTGTGAAAGTGGCAATTGCCCGAATATGGGTGAGTGTTGGGGAGCAGGTACGGCAACTTTTATGATTTTGGGCAATGTATGTACGCGTAGCTGCACATTCTGTGCTGTTGCTACCGGAAGGCCCCCGGAATATGATACAAATGAACCTCAGCGGGTAGCCGAAGCCATTCATAAAATGGGTGTGAAGCACGCTGTTATAACTTCGGTAAACAGGGATGAACTGGAAGACAAAGGAGCTGAGATATGGTATCAGACGGTTGTTAAAACTAAATTATTAACACCAACGATTACCATTGAGACCTTGATTCCGGATGTGAAGGCCAATTGGGACGCATTGAACCGAATGATAGAGGGCGGTCAGGAAGTGGTTTCACATAATCTGGAAACTATAGAGCGACTTTATAGGAGGGTAAGGCCCCAGGCAAGGTATCAACGAAGTTTGGATCAAATCCTGCGAACAAATGAATTTGGAAAGCGTACCAAATCAGGAATCATGCTGGGGTTGGGTGAAACTGATGATGAAATATATAAAGCCATGGATGACCTGGTAGAGCATGGACTACATATACTTACGTTGGGTCAGTACCTTCAACCAACAAAGATGCATATTGAAGTAGCGGAATTTGTGCATCCCGATAAGTTTACTCATTTTAAGGAAGAAGGAGAAAAGCGAGGATTACGACATGTTGAATCTTCGCCACTTGTGCGATCAAGTTACCATGCGGAAAAGCATGTAAATATTCCAATCATATAGGATATCCTAATCAAATGGTTATTTAAATACATAGCCTGAAGAGGCTCACACGTAGTTGAAAAAACGAATTATTAAGGGGAGATTCTCCACGACAATCCTGCATCCACGAAATTTGTTTGAATCCGGTCCACAATCCCGATGGAAAAGTCAAGCTGAAGATTATTGTTTATTAAATAACTTATGCCTGTATCAAAGCTGGTTCCCAGTTCTTCATCTGAAAATGACCCGAACATTTCGACAAACCCGCCAATTTTGTTACTGATAGGAAATGCAAAATTCACAGTGTAAAGCCCCAATGGACTACCTGTATCTCCATACCACGAAGCACCCAGGTTTGCTGAAAATCCAAGCCAGGAATTGATAGGCGCACTGAATAGTAATATGGTCTGTGAAGTAAGATTGTCAGTTTTGAATTCTGATGGTCCTATGTTATTTATTCTGAATTCATTTTGGATTCCCAAAGCCGGGCCGGATCCTTTTCCATCTATTATATTCCATCGAAATCCAATATCCCATAAGCCAACTCCTCCCACAGAATTTTCAATCCCCGAAGAAGTTGTTGACTCACTTCGCAATATCATAGTGCTGCGTATTTCAAAAGATTCAGTAATGCCATATCGACCTGATAATACATAATTGAATGCACTTGATTCGTAATTTGTGTCATTGTCACTGCTATATAAAACACCGGTTTGGATTTGAAATACTTTTTGCCCGGTGGTGTAGGCAGTAAATGTTGCCCCCGGGCGCGATGATACAATTGTTTCGCTGGTTTGTGCCCGGGTAAATTGACTTATGACCAGGGCGGAGATAAAATATAATATGAAATTCGAGTACTTCAACATGAATAAAAAAGGATTTCCTGCATGAAGATAGCAGTAAAAATTGAGATGTGAAATGAAATATTTGGTAGGTTTGAATATGATAAAAATGATTGCTATGAATATAAGAATCAGGATTTCAAAATACTGTTTAATTGTTGCAATTGCCACATGTCTATTTCACTTTGAAGCAGTCGGACAGACTGATTTTAACTTGATGCCCTATCCGTCAAAAGTTAAAATTGGAACAGGTAAATTTTTGATTGATAAAGGATTTACTGTTGGGTTTGCAGGTGGAACAAATAAAATATTTGATTATTCAACCCGTTTTCTTCGGAGACTTGACGGGCGTACAGGTTTGTTTTTTAATCAGAATTACCTTGGTGAGAATGATACCAATGAGACTGCATCTTTATTCATTCGAATTCACAGGACTGGGGAGTTGGAGTTAAATGAAGACGAATCGTACGAACTTACAATAAGTTCTGAACAAATCGACCTGGTTGCTGAAACCGATTTTGGGGCCATGCGCGGACTTGAAACATTACTTCAATTACTGCAGCGGGATGAAAATGGCTATTCCTTTCCATCTGTGACAATAAAGGATGAACCTCGTTTTCCCTGGCGTGGGTTGATGATTGACGTTTGCAGGCATTGGTTACCTATTGATGTAATTAAACGTAATCTCGATGGCATGGCCGCAGTAAAAATGAATGTTTTGCATCTTCATTTAACAGAGGACCAGGGGTTTCGGATTGAAAGTAAAGTATTCCCAAAATTACACGAAATGGGATCAAATGGCGATTACTTCACACAGGAAGAGATCCGGGAGATAATATCCTATGCCGGAGATCGGGGTATTCGGGTCATTCCTGAATTTGATATTCCCGGACATGCCACCAGTTGGTTTGTTGGCTATCCTGAATTAGCAAGTGCACCCGGACCTTATGAAATTGAAACGGAGTATGGTGTAAAGGATCCGACCATGGATCCAACAAAAGAAACGACCTATCAATTCCTTGACAAATTTATCGGGGAGATGGCAAACCTTTTCCCGGATGAGTATATGCATATTGGTGGTGATGAAAATAATGGAAAACAGTGGGATGCAAATCCTCAGATCCAGGAGTTTATGTCTAACAACAACATCGCCTCCAATCATGAGCTCCAAAGTTACTTTAATGAAAGGCTACTTGAAATACTTGATAAACATGGCAAGCACATGATGGGATGGGATGAAATTTTCCAGCCGGGGATACCAACAGATATTGTTATCCAATCATGGAGAGGAAGAACTGCAATGGAGCAGTCAGCCGAAAGGGGCTACCAAACTATACTTTCAAATGGGTATTATATCGATCTGGTCCAGCCTGCTTCTTTTCACTATTTAAATGATCCGGTACCTGAAGATTCACCTCTTTCACAAAATGAAATTCAAAATATTTTGGGTGGAGAAGCGGCAATGTGGTCTGAGATAGTAACTGCAGAAACAGTAGATTCCAGAATTTGGCCACGAACCGCAGCTATTGCGGAACGATTGTGGTCACCCCGGGATATCAATGATGTTGAGGATATGTACAGACGGATGAGTATCATTAATGTACAGTTGGAAGAATTAAACCTATTGCATATAAAGAACTATGAAATGCAATTGAGAAGGCTTTCAGGTGGACAGAATATTTCCACTTTAAAGACATTGACCGATGTACTGGAACCTGTACAAGGATATGTCCGGCATGGAAAGAAAAAATTTACAACATTCTCACCCTTTACACGCCTGGCAGATGCCGCCAATCCTGATGCCCCGGTCGCACGGGAGTTTAGAAATATTGTAGATGCATTCCTGAAATCGGGTGATTTGGAAATAACACAGGAAATAAAAGATTTTCTTCTTTTGTGGATCGGGAACCATGATGATTTCAAAGATTTGGTAACTATTTCACCAATTTTGAAAGAAGCCGAAAAATTGTCTCTCGATCTGTCAAACATTTCAAAAATTGGCCTGCAGGCCCTATCATCATCTGTGAAGCATACTGAGGCCTGGAAGGCTGCCGCCAGGAAGACCATCGATGCCGCCAGGAAATCACATATGGAGTGTGAGCTGAGGGTTACAGACCCGATCCAAAAACTTGTTGACGCAAGCAAATAAAATAAATATGTAGATGAGGTACGGGTCTTTTTTATTAGTGGGTTTGATTGTCTGATTTTGTGATCAATGAAAATCCATGAATATCTTAAAAGTTCTTTATCTTTGCACAAATTTTTAAATAAAATTAGAATATGAAAGGTTATTTCAAAGTTGGATTATTAGGATTTCTTATAACAGTTGTAATTAGTAGTTGCTCAAGTATCAAAGTTGTTTCGGATATGGATCAAACGGTTGATTTCACGAAATTCAAAACGTTTGAATACTATGGATGGGCGGAAGAAAGTGATAAATTGCTCAATCGTTTCGATAAAGAGCGCATTGAAGGTGCATTTGGAGATGAATTCAGGAAAAGAGGTATGACTTATACTGAATCAGGAGGGGATGTAATTATAACTTTATTTATTGTAACCGAGCAGAAAACTAAAACTACCGCAACAACTACCGGCATGGGTGGAATGTATGGTGGTTATGGTGGCTATTATGGCTACGGCCCGGGTTATGGCTGGGGTGGCGGTATGTCAACAACCACATACAGTGATTATGATTATGCAGTAGGTACGCTGGTGATTGATATGTACGATGCCAAGAAAAAGCAACTGATTTGGGAGGCATCTGGCTCCGGAACAATTAAGGAAAACCCGAAAGGCCGGGAGGAGAGAATTAAAAATGTAGCAATGTTGATAATGAAGAAATATCCGGTACCCGCGACAAAATAATAGTAGATATTAAAGTATTTTGACATTAAAAAAAGTGAAGGTAAACGGTTTTACCTTCACTTTTTTTTGTTTGCATGGTCTGGTGGAAAATCATGACAAAAATCTTTTATTAGGCAACATTTGTCACAGACATTAAGTCCCCAATGAATTAATTTTGCGGATGAATTCATCATGAAGACAAATGAAAACATCGGACAAAGGATTTGATACCAAATTAGTTCATGCCGGCGACTTTGAGGACGCTTTTGGCAGTGCAACTACCCCCATTTACCAGACTTCAACTTTTTCTTTTAAGAATACCCAACAAGGCGCTGATCGTTTTGCAGGAAAGGAAAAGGGGTTTATTTATACACGGTTGGGTAATCCCACAATCCAGGCGCTCGAAGACAAACTTGCTGAACTTGAAAATGGATTTGGTGGAATAGCATTGTCCTCTGGGATGGCGGCAGTAACAACAGTTTACTCCGCATTGTTGAAACAAGGAGACCATATGATAAGCACGGGTGCTGTTTACGGACCCAGCAGGGGAGTAATGGAAACCGTGTTTGCAAATTTTGGGATAGAGTCGTCCTTTGTAGATACTACAAGAATTGAAAATATCGAAAAGGCAATCAAGCCCAATACCCGGTTATTATTTATTGAAACTCCTGCTAATCCAACCATTGAACTAACGGATCTTGAGGAAGCAAGCGCCCTGGCACATCGTCATGGAATTATTGTGGTAGTGGATAATACATTTTGCAGTCCTTATTTACAAAAACCACTTGACCTCGGAGCAGACGTTTCGTTGCACTCGCTTACCAAGTTTATCAATGGGCACGCCGATATTGTTGGAGGTGCTCTAATTGTAAAAGAAGAAGAACTTTATAAAAAATTGCGTAAAACCATGACCATGATGGGAGGAAATATGGACCCACACCAGGCATATATGGTATTAAGGGGGGTAAAAACACTTTCGTTAAGGGTAGAAAAAGCTCAGGAAAGCGCCATGGAGATTGCAAAATACCTTGAAAACCATCAAAAAATTGAATGGGTAAAATATCCAGGGCTGCATTCATTTAAGCAGCACGAACTTGCAAAAAAGCAAATGTCTGGCTTTGGATCCATGATTAGTTTTGGAGTTAAAGGGGGCCATGATGCTGGAGTTACCCTAATGGACAACGTAAAACTAGCACTTCTTGCTGTATCCCTGGGCGGTGTGGAAACGTTGATACAACATCCTGCTTCAATGACCCATGCCGGACTACCCGAAGAAGAACGATTGGAAGCAGGTATTACCGATGAACTTGTCAGGCTTTCAATTGGTATCGAAAATGTTGAAGATATAATCGCCGACCTTAACCAGGCGCTGGGAAAGGTAAATGTGGATGATGAAAAATTTAGCGGATCTCAACTGGAACTTGAGGGTGCCTGATAGTGGGTTGGTTTAAAGTTCCTGAAAACACGAGCAAAAAATAAGGAATCAAACGGAAAGGCTAAGGCATAAAAAGAGTAAAATATTACAATACCTTATAATAATAATTCAATAAAGAACATATTTAGTCCATCAATGCTGAAGTTATTAGGCGACTATAAAGCTTTCAGTTGCTTATAGCTATTCGCTGGCAACCATATGACTGACCACAAATGTTTCCATATATTAGTACTTTTAGTAATTTTGTATTGATAAAAAGATAATGAGTGAAACAAAAATTCAATGTCATTTTACTTGGAGAGGTCTGGGACTTATTTGATGCGATTGATATTAGGTCACGGGATAAAATTCTATACAACATCGATAAAGCTAAGTATGTAAATGACCCGGAATTATTTTAAGAAACTTGACGATTTGATTTGGGAATTTAGAACTAAATACAAGAAAACATATTATCGACTATTATCATTTTGGGACAAGACTGACAAGACGGAGACATTAGTAATAGCGACTCATGGGATAATTAAGAAGACTGACAAAATTCCAAGAGCCTAGATTGAGAAAGTTAAAGCGATTATGAAAGAATATTTAAGCAAAAATCTAAAAAATGACAGTCATGGAGAATAATAAATTGAGAATTTACACCTTAAACGAGGCAAAAGATAAGCATTTAGGAAAGATTGGTACAGATAAACGGAATAAGTACGAATATGAACTCAGACTTGATTTATTAGGAGAAATGATAAAGCAAGCACGTAAAGAAAGAAAATTGACACAATCTCAATTAGGAGTGCTAATTGGAGTACAAAAGTCTCAAATATCAAGGATTGAGGGGAATGCGAAAAATGTAACGATTGAAACGATTTTACGCGTGTTCAGAGCACTAAAAGCTAAGGTAAATTTTAATGTTGAATTACTTGACGGAGAATTTAAAATAGCATAAATATTAAGGTTGCTAACAGGCGTTTTATAAAACATTTGGGTGTACGTGGATATTCGAACATTCTTGTACGTATCTGTTTTTCACTGGAGGTGGATATGAACGTTGTTTGCCCTCCCCAACTAATAGAGAAAAATGTCACCAATTTATGATGATGATGGAACGGAAGTAAATCCGGATTTATTTGCCAAACCGGATCTTTGCCTGATTTGTAAGAAACAAGATGACCCCCGTGAAGAAATTCTTTGTACATTAAACAGAATGGATCAAAGAAATGACGGTGAATTTAAATGTTTTGCTTTCGAAAATATCAATTGTTGAAAAACTGGATCAATTTTACAAATTACGGCTGTATTTTGCCAGCAACTGATGAAATAGTAATTGGCTAGCATTTTTATCGTTGTAAACATGGCAAACAGGCTCATAAGAATCCCATGTTCAATCTTCCTCCGGATCCTCATGCCCCAGGGCTTTTAAAAGCTCTCTGTCGAGGGTATATAAAATATCCTCCCGACCTGAATAGTACCCTCTGTCAAACCTCATGGACTTTGTACCGGTTTGCATTTGTTCGCATACCTTCCAATCTTGCCTGTTGGTTAAATCCCAGAATTCAATCGCAGAATTGATCCCCTTTTGCGCTTGTTTGTCCTTTATTATATCAGGCTGAAATAGCCAGTAGCAGTCATTAACGATTTTGTCAGAACCAAGTGGAGTAATATGATGATACATCACAAAATCAGGATGAGGAGTTAAGAGCATGTTTGGAAATACTGAGTAATAGTATACCCTTTGTAAATCATCTCCTGAAACATCACATACCGGTGGTGCTGCAGCTTCGCCGTCCATCGTCATGCTTCCCCTTTCTTTTGTGAGTTCCATGTATCCACCTATAACAGCCCCTTTGCTCGAATCATGTGCCGCAGATTGAAAGGGTGTTAGCTGCGATAGTAAAGGATGCACTCCGGGGCAGTGATAGCATTCCTGGTAATTTTGGAGGATAAGTTTCCAGTTACAATTCAACTCATATCGAATGTGCCGGGCAATTCTTAACTCCGCCATGTTCCAATCGGAGAATTTTCCCATTAATACTTCCATTTGTAGCTCAAATGGTTCAGGCGTTATTGCAAGCGATATAAATAAAAATCCTTCCCATTCATGTACATGTGCCTTGTGCAGCGAACAATTATCTTTTCGAAATTCATTTTCTTCTTTCATCAATGGGGCACCCAGTAGTTTGCCATCCATGCCGTAAGCCCATGCATGGTATGGACATAGAATAGATTTTGAGGAAAAACTACCTTTTGGTTCGGTGCACAGTTGAGTTCCACGATGCCGGCATACATTAAACAGGGCATTTATCTCCATGGATTTGTCCCGCACCATGATAATACTTTCATCACCTACCTGGATTAGTTTATAATCACCAATTGAAGGAATCTCCTCAGCTCTGCATGCATAGATCCAGAACTTGTAATATATCTTTTCTAATTCTTCCTGGTATATTTTTTCATCGTGGTAGTATTTCCCGGGAAGTGTTCTCTTACCATCAATGCTGGTATAATCCACGCCTCTTTTAAGGTATTTTTTGTCATTACTCATAATCAATTATTCATACCAAATTTATTATTTTCCTGAATCATTTCGACTTGGCAATTTTTGTTTCTATTCCTGCAGAAAACGATGCTGGAAAAGTGGATACTCATTCAGTATTTTCATCAATAATAAATTCATTTATTTATAAAGGGTATTTATGTAATCAAATTTAGAATATTTTATTTCACTATATTACCACGCAGAATGAGTGAAACAAAAAATAAATCCAATCAAATCGGACTATGGATTGTTATTTCCCTGGTTGTCGGCAATATGATTGGTTCGGGCATTTTTTTATTGCCGGCTTCCATGGCGGGAATTGGCACCATAAGTCTGCTTGGCTGGGTGTTATCCGGATTGGGTGCCATCCTGATGGCTATTGTATTTGGCAGATTAAGCAAGCTTGTCCCAAAATCTTGCGGGCCCTACTCTTATCCAAAAGAAGGATTTGGTGAATTTATAGGCTTTTTGTCAGGGTGGGGATATTGGTTATCTGTACTGCTTACAAATGCATCCATTGCAGTGGTGTTTACCGGTTACTTATTGGTATTTATTCCTGCATGGTCCGGTTCCCAGGTTGCTACAGTATCTATTCCCATTGTTACCATTTGGTTTTTGACCTGGTTAAACTCAAGGGGAGTCAGGAGTGGCGGGATTATGCAACTTTCAACCACAATACTTAAAATAATCCCATTGATAGCAGTGACAATAGCTGGTTTTTTCTTTTTTAATTCCAGCCATTTTGTACCTTTCAATACGAGTGGTGTATCAGATTTGAAGGCAATCGCCGCAAGTATTACCCTTACCTTGTTTGCATTTCTTGGTATTGAATCAGCTACAATTCCTGTTGCTAATATTCGCAATCCCGAATTGACCATTCCAAAGGCAACAATTATTGGAACAATCTTTACAATATTAGTTTATTTGTTTAGCAGTTTTTCGATCATGGGTATTATTCCAGGTGAGCAACTTGCCGTATCCTCTGCACCTTTTGCTGATGCAGCTGAAATTATCTGGGGAGGCCCCGGGAAATACATTGTAGGGTTTGGTGCACTCATATCAACATTCGGAGCCCTCAATGGCTGGATCCTCATCCAGGGACAAATGCCCCTCGCCATGGCAGAAGATTCGTTATTACCCCCCATTTTTAAAAAGAAATCAAAACGGGATTTTCCAGTCATTGGTTTGATAATTTCCAGTTTGCTGGTAACTATTGTAGTTCTGGCAAATTTTTCAAAGGGATTAGTGGCAATGTTTACCCTCCTGATCCTTGTAGGTACTTTTTTAACACTGATTGCCTATTTGTTTTCCAGCTTAACGGAAGTTATGGTGCTGATCAAGCATAAACCCGAAGGTTGGCAAAAGAGAATCACAAGAGCTTTTATAATTAGTATTCCTGCTTTCGCTTTCTCCGTTTGGGCGGTGTATGGAGCGGGACAGGAAATTGTTTTCTATGGTTTCCTGCTCCTGATTTCAGGGATGCCGGTATATATTTGGTCAAAGATTAAACAGGCGCAGGTTTTATAAATGTGAAAGAGACATATCAATCCGAATATGGGGTTCTCAAATCGGTCTTACTTAAGCATCCGAGAGAAGCTTATGTTAATGAAGAGTCTATTGAAAACCAGTGGCAGCAGCTTCAATATTTTTCAAAGCCTGATTTGAATAAGGCAAATGATGAATATGAAACTTTAGTTGGGATACTGTATGATAGAGATATAGAGGTAAATTTTCTGCCCGAAAACAATGAAACAGGTCTTGATTCAGTTTATGTCCGTGATGCTTCAATCGTGACAAATAATGGAATTCTGATTTGTAATATGGGCAAAGGGCAGCGAAAAGGCGAACCTGGCAAGCAAAGGGATTTTTATCTTTCAAATGATTTAAGGATCCTGGGGAAAGTGAATGGAGATGCTACTGTTGAAGGTGGTGATGTGGCCTGGCTGGATGAGCAAACACTGGCGGTTGCCCGGGGTTACCGGACGAACGATGAAGGCATTCACCAATTGCGGGGTTTTCTGGACGATTCAATAGAATTAATTGTAGTTCCGTCACCTCATTACAAAGGTCCTTCAGATGTTTTTCACCTGATGTCAGTATATAGCCCGGTTGATAAGGATCTGGCTGTTGTATATTCCCCGCTAATGACCGTACCATTTCGGCAAGAGCTTATTCGAAGGGGAATAAAATTTGTTGAGGTTCCCGATAATGAATTTGAAAGTATGGGGTGTAATGTGTTAGCGCTTGCACCCGGTGTTTGCCTGATGATTTCCGGAAACCCTGTTACAAAATCATTGTTGGAAGCCGCAGGAGCAGAAGTAATTGTATATAAAGGTGAGGAAATCAGCTTAAAGGGGAACGGTGGGCCAACATGCCTCACAAGACCTCTTGTTCGTGAAGTATAATAAGTTTGAGTTTACCGTTGATTTCTAATTATTATTCTGGGTTATAACCATCAATAAAAGTACCTTTGCAATCCCTTTTAAAGGAAATGGGAGCACTTCGAAAATATATTTAAAATAAAATTTTATTTTCTTGGTGATAGAAATACAATTTTCTACTTTTGCAGTCGCTTTTCAAGGAACGCCTTGAAAGTTGATAAAAATGAGGCTAAAACAGCCAAACGAAAAGACCTGAAAATGTTTGGGTTTTGATGTAGCAAAAACTACACGCGATACATATACCTTAATAACTGGTTAGACTATACGCAACAGTGACGATTA
>CAZONK010000057.1:0-15640 GCA_964581095.1 uncultured Roseivirgaceae bacterium | reverse complement strand
TGGGACCCTTTGAAAACCGGTACGAAGCTAAATAGCGCTGATGAAATAAAAACTGCAGGCGATTGCTATGTAGTTCTGATTTCTTCTACTGGTAAGTTAGTGGAACTAAAAGAACCAAAAGACTACAAGGTTGATGATTTACAATCTCAAATCGGAGGTGGAGATGATGGTGTAATCAGCAAATACGCCGATTTCGTGATGAGTAAGATGTCTTCCGAATCCATGGAGGAAAACAGGAAAAAATACGCAAGTATTACGGGTGCGACTGAACGTGGGTTTAGTCAAATCAAGTTTTTTATGCCATCATCAGCGAGTGTTTATAACGATGAAGCAATAATTCGCTGGAGTGCACAAGATGATGCATCAGGATACGAGGTTTCACTAATGAATTGGTTTGGAGATCCTATAATGGTCGCCGAAACAAGTAACTCATATTATAGCATTGATTTTACAGATGAGCGTCTGAAGGATCTGGAAATGGTGATTGTAAACGTGAGGGTTAAAGGTGAAGAAGATACTTCGTCAGGTGATTATGCAATTCAGAGGGTAACCTCAGAGGATTCAAAGGAATACAGTGTTGAATTGGAAACACTAAAGTCTTCACTTGATGAGAACTCAGCTATCAGTGAGTTAATCCTTGCAGAATTTTATGAGCAAAATCATTTGATTCTTGACGCTCTTACAAGTTATGAACATGCTATTCAGGAAGCTCCGGACGTTGACTATTTCAAGTTGGCATACAATGAATTTCTGATGCGTAACGGCTACACTGACGAAATTGAATAATTTTATTGATATTTTGTTTTAGCATCCCGGTATATTTCGGGATGCTTTACTAGCTAATTGACCTCATGCCAGGTTCTTTTTTCGTTTGGGACAAATCGAATTCGTATGAATTATTTGCTGAATATTTCCTTTATTATTTTATTAACATTGCTTGTTCAAATCAGTGCATTTTCACAAACCTCAGTTGCAACCATAATTATATCAAGTGGTGAAAATCAGGTTGGTAAAGGAAACAATTTCAAGGCCATTCTAATTGGTTCTACAATTAATTCCGGAGAGTTGCTAAAACTATCAGATAATGGGTATGTCGCATTATTAACAAAATCCGGCAGGACTATTGAACTGAATGGTGCAGAAAATGCATTGTTTAACATTGATGACCTGGAAGTTGAAAATACCTCGGGACGTTCGTTATTAATAAAATATGCAGACTATGTTGTAACCCAAATGGTTTCTGAAGAAAGGGAGGAAAATAGAAAAAGGTATGCATCAATTACTGGTGCGGTAGAGAGAGACCTGGGGATTTCGGCCTATATGAATAAAACATCAGAGCTTTATGAACCTTTTGCAATTATCCGGTGGAATCCGAGGACAAGTAAATCGCCTTACAGTATTTCTATACAGGATAATTTTGGGAACCAGCTTCTTTTAGAGGAAACAAACAACAACTATTTAAAGATAAATTTTACTAATAAAAGCCTGGATGAAGTGGATGGGGTCATTGTCTCAATTAAGGATGCCGATGGATTATCAAACGAGTACGCTATTCGGAGAGTAAACAAAAATGAAAGTACTTCATTTATTTCGGATATCTCAGAGCTGAAAACCTCGTTACATGACGATTCCGCTTTCGAAAACCTCATCCTGGCAGAATTTTATGAGCAAAATAGCCTAATTCTGGATGCCTCAACGTGCTTTGAAAAAGCTATGATACTGGAACCTGATGTGGTCTATTTTAAAGAGGCATACATGGAGTTTCTAATGAGAAATAAATTTGGTGAATTTGTAAATTAGTCAACACCAATCATAATGAAAGCTCCCCAATAGATGGGATCCTTAAATTCATTTCTAATTTCTTTCTTTGCATCTATAAACGATTGTCTTTTATTTCCGGTATCGAGCCATTTTTGATAAAAGGTCACCATTAACTTTTGCGTTGCCTCATCATTTACTTTAAACATACTCATAATCAATGTACTTGCACCGGCCACAATAAAGGCCCTTTGCAATCCATAGACTCCCTCACCCGCCGTTACATCCCCTAACCCTGTTTCACATGCACTTAATACAACCAGGTCAGTTCCATCAAAACTAAGATTCATTGCCTCATAAGCAGTTAAAATACCATCCTCAATATTAAAGTTGAAAGAGGTTTTATTTAATATATCACCAGCGCCCGAAAGCATTAAACCCGTTCGTAACAATGGGTTTTGTGATGCATCTGCTGATGACCGAAGTAAATCGTTTCCTGTGTCTTTTTTAGTGCTTTTAAAGAATCCATGTGTTGCAATGTGAAAAACTCGCGGGCTGATTGTAGATTTAATAATCGATTCAGTAGCGTCATCTGCCATGAAAGTGGTTGTTGCCCAACCATTGGTTTCCAATACCGCATTTAAATCATTTACTTCCTTTTCCGTACCGGGCAATTGACCAACATACCCTCTATTGGGTCTGGTAGAAGTCACATAGTAGTTGGGATTTCCAATTATGGTTGCTTTATTAGTGCTGGTTGCAATTTTTTCTTTGATTTTATAGTAGTAAATGTCCTTCGTGTTGCTCACCAGAATTATATTGGAATTGTCAAGAACATATTTTGTACCATCAACAGGTATTGCTTCCAGGTTAATCTGGTTGTACACGCCATCACCTGACAGGTAGATGGTAGATGTAGTTCCAATTTTACCAATAATGGGTTTCCAGTAGTTATCATAAGAAAAACGGTCCTTTACCTTAAAAATGATAGAATTTCTGTATGACTTATAATATTTATTTTCAAGATCTTTTCCATTTGCCAGCAGCAGAAGCCCCGGTTCTGTAAAACTCCTTCTGTTTTTATAATAGAAGACGGCATAAATGATAGAATCAGTAAATACCTGATCAAAATACCGGAATCTCACCATTTCAATAGCCACCTCATTTTGCCCCATTTTCTCTTTTATGTCTTTCCAGGTTACATTTTTGTTTTCAAAAGAGCTATTAAATAGCGCTGATTTTTCGCCGATTTCTTTTTCAAGTAATTCTACTTCTTGAGTCAGTGCGGAAACACTAATCTCTGAGTTTGCCAATTGATCTTTTGACATTGAGAGTGTTGTTGTCAGTTGTTCTTTTTTCTCCTGCCACAGTTTGAATTTATTGATTAGCACTACATCATTACTGCTTAGGATTCGTTCCTTCACTTTCAGAGTAGAACTCAACAATAAAGCTTTTGTATTCAAAGCATTGTTCAACATACTTGTTTTAACCCGTGGTGATTGATCCTTATAAATTAATGCCAGTGTATTATAGAATTCATACGCGGGTTTTATTGTATTCCAAAACTTTGTTTTCTCACGTTCACTCAGTGAAGGAAAAAATTGTTCAATGAACATGTTATATTCTTCAATTACAAAATCCATGGTTTTGCGTGATTTTCTGTAATCAGCTTTCATATAATATACTTTGCCCAGTTTATATTGGAGATCTATATACTTTGGATGACTTTCATTAAATAGGTCTTCAAAAACTTTACCTGCTGTTTTGTAAAATTCAGTTGCTTTATCATATTGTTTCATATGATAGTAAACATCACCGGCCAATACGTAAATAGTAGCTTTATTGATATTATTTCGGACACCCAATCTGCTTTTCCATATAGAATATGCTTCGTTTATTTTGCCAAAGGCCTGGCCAAAGTTTTCTTCCCTTATTTCCAATAAAGCATATTTTGATAAAATCTCAGCATATGCCGGGCTTTTTCTTCCCAGTTGAGTACCGGCAATTTCAAGGGCATTTGCGTATAATGGGTCAATTTGTTCAAACGATTCGCCCTGGTAAAATTTGATCAACGCCAGCTTAGACAAGACTGCTGCATAGTTTATATGATTTTTGCCATACTTGTTTTTGTAAATTTTATTTACTGTGAGGGATGGTTCCAGGGCTTTGTCATAATCTCCAATGGTGAGGTAATAGTCCGTTAAAAGATTTAGGCAAAGCCCGGTTTTACTTGACTCCGGGCCAATTGATGTCAGGGCAATATCAAGTGCCCTTCTGGCATTTTTTTCAGAATCTGAAAAATCACCTGTCGCCAGCTGAAAGTTACCAAGCGAAATGAGAGGACGAATAAGATGCCGGGAATCATTCCCATAAATGGACTTGTAAGTTGCTAAAGTTTCTTCAAGAAGCTCTTTCGTTTTGTTGTATTGGCCCAATCGAATTCTTACTTCCGCTATGTCAATTTTAGCATTCAAATCATCATATCCCTGAAGATTATATGCTTTTCTGACAATCTTCTCTGACCGGTGCAATAATATTTCTGCTTCATCGAATTCTCCATAGATTGACAATAGTTTGGCCTTGTTTTGAAGTGTCTGTGCATAGTAAACACCCCTGATTTCATCATTTTTTAAAGGCTCAAGGATTTGGTTTGCTTTTGTTATATTTTCTTCCGCATTTTTAAATGCTCCTATTTTTATTTGCAGTTCGGCTATACTGTTAAGTTCCTTCCCAAACTCATAATCCTCGTTGTCAAACAGGGTCCTTACTGTGGTTGCAGCTTCATCGAGTGCCTCGGTTGCTTTTTCAAACTGATCAGTACTTTCGTAATATTTTGCCAAATGATTTAAAATTATAATGTAATCTTTATGCCCTATTTTTATTTCCGGCTTAACTACCTGATGAAAACTGAAAGAGTAAATACTATCGATTTTATCAAAATCATTTCCATAATCAAGAAGATAGTTAGCATAATTGATTAGACTTAAATGATAATTGGGTGCATTACTCCCATAAAGTTCCTTGTCAACATCCACAATACTTTTAGCATAAAAACCGATTCCATTGTAGTATTTACGAAATATTGATTGTGTGTATCCAAAATCAAATAGTTCTGTTTTCATTTGATGCACCGGAATGTTTCTGGATACTGAAACGATGCGGTCCTGCATTTCCTCGTTAGTGTAGTTTTCTTTTTCTTTATATATTTTGAGCATTTCCATATTTACCCTGTAGGTACTGCTCGCAGGATATTCACCGATAACCAATACCTGGTATTGGGTTAATTTGAAATCATAACGCTCATCGTTTGTATCGAGATATAATTTCAGGAGATTATAGTAAAGGTCCATATTTAGATAATGGTTCTTATAAAGACTGGAACGCGATTTTGAATGCAGTTTTTCAAGATCTTTTCTTAGATCTTTATCATTAAGCCCCTGTTCTTTTGACATCTGCCAAAACATAAAGCTGGTTTCAAGATATACCAGGTTACTCTTTCCAAGCACCTTCTGATTATCAATCCAGTTTAAAGTTTTAACAAATTCAGAATCAGCACCCAAAAAATCACCTTGTTTCCACATGGCTTTGCATTCGAGCTGCTGCATAATTGCATAATCAGTAAAACCTTTCAAAATAACATCCTCAGGCAGGACTCTGGATTTTAGTTTACCTGATTTTGGATCTTCATACGTTTCCTTGGTGATAGCTCTTTTTTTATAGTAATCTATGTTGGCATTAATAAACTCAAGGGATTTGGCATAGAATCCTTGCCCCAGCAACGTTTTCGCTTTGTAAACACCAATTTTTGTTACGAAATCAGGAATTGTTTCGGGAAGCTGAGGTATTTTTTTTTCTATTTGTTCAAGGTATTCGGCTGATTTTTTGAAATTACCGTAATCAATATACAATTCACATATATCCAATGCATCAGATATGTAGTTATAGGCGCTATTTTCATTGACTTCCCTGTTGAGGTTTTCAGCCTCACTTATGTCGTTCAGAAACAACCATAGTTGTTTGTTTGCAAGAAAATTTCTGGCCTTTTTGGTCTTGTAGATAATATAAAAGTGGGATTGGTTACCTATTTTTTTTTCAACTTTTTTACCAAATTTTTCAGTTGCTTTAATGGCTTTTGCATAATTACCCTCATAATATGCTTCGTCAATTTTATTGAGCATACCTTCCCAATTTTGGGCAATAGCGACGTTTTGGGTTATAAAAATCAAACAAAATGCGAATGTGGGGTGGAGTAGTTTCATAATATTTCAAAATATTTAGCATATTATGAAGAATAATTTGCATTGTCAATACCTACATCTAGGTATATTTGCCTGTTTTTTGAAGAAAATTCGTGTTTTATCCTCTAATCAAGGCCAATCATTATGAATGCGCCCCAATAAATTGGTTCTTTGTATTCATTTCGAAGTTCTTTTTTAGCATCAAGGAACGACTGTCGCTTGTTGCCTGTTTCAATCCATTTCTGATAAAAGTTGACCATAAGTTTTTGAGTAGCTTCATCATTAACCTTAAACATACTCATTATCAGAGTTTTAGCTCCAGCTACAATAAAAGCACGTTGCAATCCATAAACTCCTTCACCCTGTGTTACATCTCCTAATCCTGTTTCACAAGCGCTCAGTACTACAAGATCTGTATTATCCAGACTGAGGTTCATCGCTTCATAAGCAGTAAGAATACCATCTTCAATATTGTAGTTATACGAGGTTTTACTTAAAATATCCCCGGCACCTACCAGCATTAATCCTGTCCTTAACAATGGATTTTTTGAGGCGGAGGCTTCATTTTGCATTAACTTTTCTTCAGGGGTTTCATGGATTTCGGGAGTAAAGAATCCATGAGTGGCAATGTGGAAAACCTTTGGATTATCAAGCTGTTTAATCAGAGACTCTGTGGCGTCCTTTTCCATATATAGCTCAGCATTCCATCCTTTTTCTGATAAAAGTTTATCCAGTTCCTTTACTTCAAGCTCTGTTCCCGGCAACTGGCCAACTTTTTTTATCTGGTTACTATTGGAAGCGACATAAAAAGTTGGATTTCCAAATATTGTTGCATTGTTAGCAGTTGCAACCTGTGGTTTTGCTATTTTGTTTAAATATATGTCTTTGGTATTGCTAACCATTATGATATTTGAATTGTCAATTACGTATTTGTCATCCCCGGTAGGAATTGCTTCCAGATTGATCTGGTTGTAAATTCCATCTGCCGACAAATAAATGGTAGCAGAGCTTCCTACTTCATTCACAATAGGTTCCCAGAAATTTTCATATGAATACCTGTCATTCATTTTGAACATAATGGCATTGCGATAGTATTTAAAATACTTTTGCTCTAAATCTTTTCCATTATGAATTAAAATGAGTTTGGGTGATTTTTGTGATTTTTCATTTTTTACATACATTCCCGCATAAACCACAGAATCTGTAAAAGTGTGATTGAAATATCTAAATCTGACCATCTCAATTGCAACTTCGTTAGGCTTGAGTGCTTCCTTTACATTCTTCCATGTTACAACATCGCTCGTATTGCTGGCAAACAGTTCGGACTCCTCACTTAATTCTCTTTCAATGTGTTCAAGTTCATCGGATAGATCATCCGTATTGATTTCGTTTTCTTCAAGTTGGGCAATACTCATTGATAGTGCCCGGATAAGAAATTCTTTCTTGTTTTGCCAGTCATTAAACTTTGAGATAAGCGCAGTGTCACCACTTGTTAAAATTCGTTCACGTATTTTTAAAGAGCTGTTCAGCAAGAGTGCTTTTGTGCCCAATGCATTATTCATCATTGAAATTCTCATTTCAGGGAATTCAACCATCAGTTCCAAAGCGAGGGTATTATAAAATTCGAAATCCGCCTTGATTGTATTCCAATACCTGGCCTTTTCACGTTCACTTAATGCCGGGAAATAGTTGTTAATAAAAATATTGTAATTCAACAGCGCCTCATCAATACTCTTCTTGGCTTTGCGGGAGTCGCCCTGCATGTAATATACCTTTGAAAGTTTGGATACAATTTTTACATATTCCGGATGGCTTTTGCTAAAAAATTTATCATAAAGTTTCCTTGCATCATTGTAATTTATTTCGGCCTCAGCATAATTTTTCAGGTAGTAAAACACATCACCTTTGAGTACCAGTATGCTTGCTTTATTTACATTTTTCTTTTTATCAACGCTTATCTCCCAAATAGCATATGCCTGGTTCAGAAGGTCAAATGCTTCCGGATGTCTTTGCTCGACAATATACACTTCAGCTATCCTTGTGAGTACATCCGCATACAGCGGGTTTTTATCTCCAAGTTTGCCGTAGATAATTGCCTTTGATTCTTCAAATATGGGTTCAATGGTTTTTGGATCATCATTTTTATATAGCTTAACAATACCTAATTGAGACAGGGATTTTGCAACATCGATATGTTGCCGCCCGAATTGATTTTCCTGTATAGCGATCGCCTGATAAATAAAGGTTTCCGCTTCTTCAAAGTCACCAAGTTCAACATCAATTTCAGATGCCAGCATAAGTGTAGGCGCAACCTTAGTTGACTGTTCACCAAATGTATTCAGAGCGATCTGATTGGCACGCTCTTGTAGTACATTTGCTTCTGTAAATTCTCCTGACGTTATTTTATAATGCCCCATACTTACCAGTGGTAGTACTAATTTACGCGAATCAGCACCATAGAATTCTTCATATGATTCTAAAACCTTGGTAATACTACTTTTTGCCTGCGAATATTTTCCAAAGAGTATGTATAAATTTGCAATCTCTATACTACTTGCCAGCTCATCATACCCAATTAAGTTTGTTGCCCGCAAATACATTCTTTGTGCTTTGAATAATTCGTCTTCAGCATCTCCAAGTTCTCCTTTAATTGCTTTTAATTTGGCATTTGTTTCGAGGGCCCTTACATAGAAAATTACTGTTTCTCCATTTCTCCTTTCATTCGTGAGAATTGCGAGTGATTCACTAAGGTTATTGTCCGCTTTTTCATACTCTCCGATCTTCAGTTGCAGACCTGCTATTTTTTCAAGTTCTACACCATAGGCGTAATCCTGGTTATCATACCGAACACGGGTTATTAAAAGCGCTTCATCCAGTATCTCTGAGGCTTCTTTATATTTATCGGTTGCTTCAAATAAAATTGCCCGGTTATTTAAAATCTCAATGTAATCAACATGCCCGGTTTCTATTTGTGGCTTTAATTTTTTATCAAAACTTTCTATGAAAATTGTATTTGCTTCATCATATTTATTGGAATATGAGACATAGTAACTAGCCAATTTCAATTGTTCCAGGTGATATTCGATGGCATCTTTTCCGTAGAGGTTGGCTTTGATATCCATCATGGTTTCTATATACTTTTCAGCCTCCACGTAACTTTGCTCAGCCAGGGATATACGATACATAAAATCAAGCAATTCTATTCTCTTTGGATGATATTCGGGTAATGCATCAGCCGTGTTTAGAATTAAAAGGGTGTTTTCTGCAAGATTTTTTGTCTTCTCCCGATCCAGTCGTGAGTTCATTTCAATGAATTTAAGATCAATATAATGAAGACTTCTTTTAGAGAAATACCGATCTATCACATGTTCATACTCGGCCCGGAGGTTTTTATAACGGGACTCATCATTATTTTCAAGATATATTTTCAGTAGCGACTGGTAAACCTCTAAAACCAATTCGTGAGATTCGTTATGATCTACCTTCACTTTGAACATTATTTCTTCATAATTTGTTCTAACTTCTTTTTTCCTAACACCATATTCGTCCAACATTTGCCAATGCCAGAGCTTATTTTGAGTGTAGAAAATACTTTTTTTACCGAGTTGTTTTTGATCTTCAATCCAGTTTTCGTTTTTTTCAAAGTCAAGGTCAGCTGCATTAAAATCACCCTTTTTCCATAATGCCCGGGACTTTAAATTGAGAAGGGATGCATAGTCTCCAAAACGTTGAAATATTTCTGCATCTGAAAGTTTTTTGGATTTGATTTTACCGGATTTCTCATTAATAACAGTTTCCTTGCTAATTGCCCTTTTTTTATAATAGTCAAGGTGATCGTCAATAAATTTAATGGCGTCCTTGTAGTATCCTTTACCAAGAACAATAGAAGCCTTATAAAAATCAATTCGTACCTTATCATCTTCATTTACAGAGCTATCAGAAACCAGTATTTTCTCAGCTTCATTGAGAAAATTTTCAGCTTTTATAAAGTTGCCATAATCAATATACAAGCTTGAAATTTCAAGTAGAACATAGGCGTGGTCTTTTGAGTCCTTACCATATACAGATTCACTCTTTGCAATAGTGGTAGCAACAAACAGTTCATAATCAACGAGGTAGCCTTGAGCGAGGTTGTTTCTTGCTGCTTTTTGAAGATATATTACGGCATATTTGTTATCTGGCCCAAGTTTTTTCTCGTAGTTTTTTTTAAGTTTCGAATTACTTTCTGCAGCCCCCTGGTAGTCACCACGATAATATGCTTCATCAATTGCTTCTACTAACTTTTCCCAGTTCTGAGCGTTCAGGTTTGTGAAAATCAAAAAAAAGAGAAGAATGGATGCAAATTTTTTCATAGTGTAAAAAATAAAGTCCTGGCAATGAAATTAACTCTTTCCTAAATCTTAATCAAATGAGTACCAGGATAATTTATGCTAAGCTATTCATTGAGAAGCTTTTGAAGTATCCTTATTGCAGCTTTCGCAATAACTGTGCCTGGCCCAAAAATTTCGACTACTCCCTTTTCATGCAGGTACTCATAGTCAACGGGAGGAATTACACCTCCTGCAACAACAAGTATGTCGGGCCTACCCAGTTCTTTTAATTCATCAATGAGCTGAGGAATTAGGGTTTTATGGCCCGCAGCCAAAGTTGAAATGCCAACGATGTGGACATCGTTTTCTATTGCCTGGGTTGCAACTTCAGCGGGTGTTTGGAACAAAGGTCCGATATCCACATCAAACCCAAGGTCGGCAAAACTGGTGGCAACAACTTTTGCACCCCTGTCATGTCCATCCTGGCCCATTTTTGCTACCATTATCCGAGGTCTTCTACCTTCTGCATTGGCAAAATCATCTGCCATCTGGCTGGCCTGATTAAATTTTGGATCTTTCTTTATTTCTCCTGAGTACACTCCTGTAATCGTTTGGTTATGTGCTGTATATCTTCCGTAAACCTTTTCAAGTGCTTCACTGATCTCACCGAGGGTAGCCATATTACCGGCTGCCTCAACTGCAAGTTGCAATAAATTTCCATTTCCACTTTCAGCACTTTCTGATATTCGCTTAAGAATATCCTTCAATTTCAAATCATTCCTATCTTTCCGCATTTGGTTGATACGCCCGATCTGGTCATCCCTGACTTTTGCATCATCAACTTCAAGGAGATCAATAATTGTATCTTCCTCCACCTTGTACTTATTGACTCCCACAATAGTATCGATACCTGTATCTATCCGTGCCTGCTTTCTTGCCGCAGCTTCTTCAATCCGCATTTTGGGTATTCCTGATTCAATTGCTTTTGTCATACCTCCAAGTTCTTCAATTTCAAAGATGAGGTTCCATGCTTTTTCTGCCAGCTCCCTGGTCAGGTTTTCAATATATACCGATCCACCCCATGGATCAACAACATGTGTAATCCCAGCTTCATTTTGTAAGAAACGTTGTGTGTTTCGGGCAATTCCTGCCGAAAAATCAGTGGGTAAAGCGATGGCCTCATCCAATGCATTGGTATGCAACGATTGAGTGTGACCGAATACGGCGGCCATTGCCTCAACAGTAGTACGTGTAATATTATTAAACGGATCCTGCTCAGTAAGGCTCCAACCCGAGGTTTGGCAGTGTGTTCGAAGTGCCATGGATTTTGGGTTTTCAGGGTTAAAACTTTTTATAAGTTTTGCCCATATCAATCGCGCTGCCCTCATTTTGGCTATTTCCGTAAAATGATTCATCCCGATCCCCCAAAAAAATGAAATCCTCGGTGCAAAAGCATCGATTGATAAACCGGCCTTTATTCCTGCCCGCACATATTCCAGGCCATTCGCAAGTGTGTAGGCCAATTCAATATCCGCAGTAGCACCAGCTTCCTGCATGTGGTAACCACTAACGCTGATGGAATTAAAACGTGGCATATTTTCCGCTGTATATCTAAATATGTCCCCTACAATTCGCATGCTGGATGCAGGTGGGTAGATGTAGGTATTGCGAACCATAAATTCCTTTAGAATATCATTCTGGATAGTACCTGATAATAGTTTCGGAGAAATTCCCCGCCGTTTTGCAACAGCAATATAAAAAGCCATGATGGGTAGTACCGCCCCATTCATTGTCATTGACACAGACATTTTATCAAGGGGGATCTGGTCAAAAAGGATTTCCATATCCAAAACGGAATCGATGGCAACACCTGCTTTACCCACATCACCTTTTACCCTCGGATGATCCGAATCATAACCGCGATGTGTAGCGAGGTCAAATGCGACTGACAATCCTTTTTGTCCTGCGGCAAGGTTTCGGCGATAAAATGCATTTGAATCCTTTGCAGTTGAAAAACCGGCATACTGCCGGATAGTCCAGGGACGCGAAACGTACATTGATGCGTATGGACCTCTTAGAAAGGGCGGGATACCCGCCGAGTAGTTCAGGTGTTTGATGTCTTTGAGATCATCTTTGGAATACGCTTCTTTAACTGAAATATTTTCCGGACTTATCCAGGAATTATCATTCGGAATGCCTGGATACTCCCCGAATATTTTAGCGATGTCAGTTTTTTTGAAATCCGGATTCATTACGCACCTGTAATTTTATTTAAAAACACATTCCACCCTTCCATCGCTATCTTATGGGTATATTGTTCTACGAAATATGCTCCAAAGGCAGGATCGGCTACTTTGCCCAAATATGATTCCTCCTTCAATATAGAAGATACATTCAGGGCAATACGCCTTGATAGGGATGAATTATCCTCAGGTTCAACCCACAGCGAATTACTTCCTCCAATAATGGCAGACATTGCTCCTGAAGTACTTTTCAACATATTTTCATGTGGTTTGAAATCATCATTTTTAAAAAGAGCAGAGGTACTGAATATGTAAACCGGTTCAATTTTATCGAAGGAAATTCCGTAGGAATAAGCAAAGGCAAAAAATACTGTTCGAAGGGCCCGAAGTTTTGCTATTTCTTCAAAAAAGTTTTGACCAATATTAATTTTGATAAACATTCGATTAAGAACCTCCGTATGGTTCAGGGCTGCCTCATATTTATCAATATATTTTTTGGCCTGATATAGCAAAGATCCAAGTTCATCTGATGGGCTCAGCGTATTTAATTCAATAAGTTCCAGGGTTCTAAAGCCATTATAAGACAAAAGGTTGCTGGAGTCCACTCCTGAAATAAAACCACAATTGTCAGGTATTGAATCCCTGAACAAAGAGTCGGGAGTAAAGGAGCTATTCTGAAGTTCCAGTGATACTTCAATCCGTGGATCCAGACTTTTCAAATCCAGGTAACTCCTGTCAAACCCGTCCCCTACTTCAATAATAGTTCCTTCGGTGTCGTTGTTATTGATAGTTTTAATATCTTCTTGTAGCTGTTTATTATCTGCAACTTTTAATTTTGAGTAGTTTTTCCAATCCTGAAAATTTGCAACAAGAAAATTGTGAAGCCCTTCAAGGTATTCAAGTCCGGTTAAATCACTCTCGTCATAATAAGGTTGAATGCCTTGTCCACCTTTTTCTGATAAATACTCTTGTATGTTTTGAATATTTTCGAGCTTCAAATCCAATTTCACACGGTTTTCCCAATCGGATTTATTTACCGGGTTAAAATCATTGTAGTCAAGAATTTTATTCATCTTTTGAAATACAAAAACTCGTTTATAATAATCACCTAAAATTAACTTTTTTACACTTAATCCCAGAGTGATTTTGGAAATCAAGCATATAATTTATGTAAGAATCTGCTATATTTTTTCAATAACTTTTCATTATATATTTGGTTTAAAATGCGCATTCAAATTTTCTTTAAAGTCAAGTGATAAGTTATTTTTTTGTTAAGTTTTTTTTTGCCAAATTTGATGTCCGCTTTCGATTTTGCTAAACATTTTTTTATTGATATAAATGAACCCGGATCCCAGGACTGTGTGGAATGAGTGCCTCCAGATTATAAAGGAGAAAGTGGGGGAACAGACTTTTAAAACCTGGTTTGTTCCAATTGAACCTCTTAAATTTGAGGATAAGGTACTAACCATACAGGTTCCGAGTCAATTCTTTTATGAGTGGCTTGAAGAACACTATGTTCATGTTATAAAAGTTGCATTAACCTCTGTTATAGGACCTGATGGAAAGCTTGAGTACTCTGTGATAGTGGATAGGGGAGCCGTAAATGAAACCCCGCTTTCGGTAAAATATCCTAATAAGAACTCACCTGTCCATACAGCTTCCCGCACAAATGGTAAAGGATATATCGATGATTATCGGAGCCCATTTCAAATTGATGTAGTAGAAGCCTACCAGCGTGAATCGCAGCTTAATCCAAATTATTTGTTTGATAATTTCATTGAAGGGGATTGTAATAGACTTGCCCGGTCTGCAGGAAGTGCCGTAGCTGATAAACCGGGGAATACATCTTTTAACCCACTGCTAATCTACGGAGGGGTTGGATTGGGCAAAACCCACCTTGGACATGCGATCGGGAACCAGATTAAATCTGAATTTCCTGAGAAATTTATTTTATATGTTTCTTCTGAAAAGTTTATCAATCAGTTTATAAAGGCAGTTCAAAATAATGAAATTCAAGGATTTAACAATTTTTATTTGCAGGTTGATGTTTTGATCATTGATGATGTTCAGTTTTTCAGCGGGAAAGAAAAAACACAGGAAATATTTTTTCATATATTCAATCACCTTCATCAGTCGTCAAAGCAGATCGTAATGACAAGTGATTGCTCTCCCCGTGACTTGAAAGGGTTACAGGAAAGACTGTTATCTAGATTTAAGTGGGGCTTGACTGCTGACTTGCAACAACCTGACCTGGAAACCAGGATTGCAATTATCAATAATAAAATGGAGTCCGAAGGAATTTATATTCCGGAAGATGTAGTGGAATACCTGGCATACAGTGTTGATACAAATATTCGTGAATTGGAAGGGGTATTGATTTCATTGATAGCACAATCGTCCCTCAACAGGAAGGACATTGACCTGGAACTTGCAAAGCAGGTATTAAAAAATATTGTGCATGATATTGAATCGGAGGTTGGTATTGACTATATTCAAAAAACGGTGTCAGAGTATTATCATTTGAAAACAGATCAGTTAAAAGATAAAACCAGAAAAAAAGAAATAGTTATTGCCAGGCAGGTAGCAATGTATTTCAGTAAAGAATATACGAATCACTCGTTAAAGTCGATAGGGTATCATTTTGGTGGTCGGGATCACAGTACAGTTATCCACGCTGTTCAATCGGTGAATGATATGATTGATACAAACAGGCATTTTAAAGATTCAGTGGATGATATTAAGAAAAAACTGAAAATCCGCGCTGTTCATTAGCAATCAGCAACTGTTATATTGAGATTAAAGAAAAGTTGTTGGAATTATTAAAATTGTTCAACCCACTCTTACCGTCTGCTTTAGCTGACGGAAATGAAATTTATTTGGTAGTTGGGTGCGGCTGGGCGTCCACGCCCGGCGTGGCCATGCTGAAGGAATGGCGAAGGCCGGCCTCCAAAATGTCCAATTTCAGGAAATACGAGTGATTTATAATTGATTATTGGGCATTTTGTTGCAGGGATGGCCCGTGGGTTTAGCGGGGAAGTATGGCTTTGGGCGTGGCACACTTTTCTTTTGTTTCGTTTTCTTTTGGGTGAGC
>CAZONK010000056.1:0-15693 GCA_964581095.1 uncultured Roseivirgaceae bacterium | reverse complement strand
AAGGCAATTCACACAATGCGATAAAATATTCAACCTCTACACGTACCCTGTATTTTATGAGCCCAAATTCAGAAAAATAGGATTGTAGAATTTTTGTTTGCTGATTGTATCTTCCATCAATCGGTGCAATGGCTGTGAGCGGACTGAACTGCATACGGTAGAATTTAAGGTGCAAAATTACGAAAAAATTTAGTGCTTACTTTCATCTGTTCAACTCCAATTCTTAATGTTATTAACTAGATTTGCAGAATCCTGATTACCAGTTGAAATAACATATATTCTACGCTGGAAATCACAAATTCTAACAATCTGACATGGCGTTTAGTTTTTTTAAGAGGTTTAAAAACAAGAAAAAAAATAAAGGAGGGGCTGCCCCCCGGTACTACGACTTAACAGTGAAAGAAATTGTGCAGGAAACAGGAGATGCAACTTCTATAATATTTGAACAAATTGAAGAGAAGATAACTTACGAATCGGGGCAATTTTTGACCCTGATCATGGAAATCAATGGCGATGAAGTTCGTCGTTCCTATTCCCTGTTTACGGCACCAAATATTGACGAGGACCTGGGAGTAGCCGTTAAAAGGGTTCCCGAAGGGATAATGTCAAATTATCTCAATTCCCATGTAAAGGTGGGTGATAAAATTACAGTGATGGAACCGATGGGCCATTTTACAACAGTATATAATCGTGAGAATAAACGTCATTTGGTAATATTTGGTGGTGGTAGTGGAATAACGCCGCTGATGTCAATCGTTAAATCATTGCTGCATGAAGAACCCGAAAGCATAGTTTCACTGATATATGCAAATCGGAATATTGATTCCATTATATTCCGTGAAAAGTTTGAGGAAATTCAAAATTCCAATGAAGGACGTTTTCATATTATCCATATTTTAGACGATGCCCCCATGAACTGGCAGGGACCATCAGGATTGCTTAACAAGGAAATGCTTGAAAAGTTATTCGAAAGGATTCCGGACTGGGGTATTGAAAAAACAACCTACCTAATGTGTGGTCCTGAAGGAATGTTGAATAATGTACAATCTTTACTCTCAGATCATAAAATTCCCCATGAGAAAATATTCAGGGAAAGTTTTGTTGCCGGAATCATGAATAAACCAGACACTTCATCATCGGATGAACTGGTGGAACGCGAGGTAAAGGTTTTGTATGATGATGAAGAGCATGTTTTTACAGTTACACCTGATAGTACAATACTAGAAACTGCACTCGATAATGATATTGATTTACCTTTTTCATGTCAAAGTGGGCTTTGTACTGCCTGTCGGTGCAAACTCCAATCCGGAAAAATAAAAATGGATGAAGAAGAAGGATTATCAGAGTCAGAAAAGAACGACGGGTATGTATTAATCTGCGTGGGTCATCCACTTACTGATGATGTTGTTCTACAAGTGGGTTAATTTTTGGTGTTACCATATTATTCCTGAAGTATTTAATTTGTGAATTTGTGAAATGAGAGTTTGGAATAATGGTGTATTGGAATATTGTTAAAATCCTTAAAATCGTATAAGAAAAATCAGGATGATATATTATGGAAGTTCCGCAAAAGAATATTACAGGTTTGTAAAAAAAGAAGAAATGATGTATCTGATACGTACCGTAACCCAATCTTAGAATATTTCATATGCTATCAAACTCATTTCGAACTTTTTAGTTGTATCAAAATATTATTCCATTGTTCCATCATTCCAACTACTCGATTAAATAATATTTTCATAAAATTTAATTCAAAAAAATGTCAATAGATATCCCAGCCCGACCTGTCCGTAAATTTGTTCCTGAGGATTTTGAAATAAAAAACTGGGACCAAGTAGAACCATTTTTTAAAAACTTACTTGATCGCTCAATCCTGTCAAATGATGATTTGCAAAAATGGTTTACAGATAGCAGCGAATTAGAATCAGTGCTTTCCGAAAACCTGGCATGGCGGTACATAAAAATGACTTGTGATACGTCCGACAAGGAGGCGGTAAGTTCATACCAGTATTTTATATCTGAAATTAGCCCAAAAGTGGCTCCATACAACGATCAACTAAATAAAAAGGCCCTTGAATCACAATTTCTCAAGAATCTGAAGGAAAAGGGATTTCCAATTCTGATTCGGAGTATGGAAACTGATGTAAAAATATTTCGGGAAGAAAATATTCCAATTCAAACAAAAATTCAGACAAAAGCCCAGGAATTTGGTCAGATTTCGGGAGCAATGAGTATAACTGAGAATGGTGAAGAGCTAACTCTCCCGCAAGCAGCAGTGATGCTTCAATCACCAGACAGGGATCTCAGGAATAAAGTTTATAAAAAGATTTCAGAACGCAGACTTGAAGATAGGGATAAACTGAATGACTTATTTTCGGAACTGATAAGACTTCGAAATGAAGTGGCCCGGAACGCTGACTTCGAAAATTTCAGGGATTACATGTTTGAGGCTATGGGCAGGTTTGATTACAAGCCCGAAGATTGTTTCAATTTCCATGAATCCGTTGAAAGGGAAGTCGTTCCACTTTTAGATGTTCTGGCTGAAAGAAGAAAAGAAATGTTGCAGTTGGATGAGCTACGGCCGTGGGATAAAGCAGTTGATCCCTCAGGACTCGATGCCCTTAAACCTTTTGGAGATGGTAATGATTTATTTGAGAAGTCTGTTACAGCATTCTCCAGATTGAATCCGTACCTGGGCGAACGACTTTCTATTATGAAACAAATGGGTCATTTAGACCTGGAGTCAAGAAAAGGTAAAGCACCGGGAGGATATAATTACCCACTGGGTGAGATCGGTGTACCGTTTATATTCATGAATGCTACTTCTACTTTGCGGGATATGGTTACGCTCATGCACGAAGGAGGACATGCCGTTCACTCTTTTCTTACCAAAGACCTCCTGCTGGGTGCATTTAAAAACACACCTTCTGAAGTAGCGGAGTTGGCTTCCATGTCGATGGAACTACTGTCGATGGACCATTGGAATGTATTTTTTGCAAATAGTGAAGAATTAAAGCGTGCTAAAAGGGAACACCTTGAACAGATTATTGAAACACTTCCCTGGGTGGCAACCATTGACAAATTCCAACACAGGATTTATGAAAATCCCGGTCATTCGATTGAAGAACGGGAAAAAAAATGGAATGAAATTTTTGATTCATTCAGCGATAATATTACCAATTGGGAGGGATTGCAGGAAGTGAAAGATTACCTGTGGCAAAAACAACTGCACTTGTACGAGGTACCTTTTTATTATATCGAATATGGTATGGCACAATTAGGGGCAATTGCAGTTTGGAAAAATTATCGTGAAAATCCTGAAAGAGGCCTGGATAATTACCTGGAAGCTCTCAAGTTGGGCTATACAGCTACTATTCCTGAAATTTATGAAAAAGCCGGGATCAAGTTTGATTTCAGCAGGGAATACATTGCTGAGCTGATCGGATTTGTAAAATCAGAACTGGATGAGCTGGGTTAAAGAGTCACTTAATAACTGATTCAGCCCAGTTCACCAGGTAATCCAGCACTTTTTTATTTCCTTTTTCATTGTGCGTCTCATGTTTCATCCCATCCCAGGGTTTAAACTCACAATTTTTCCCCGATTTTTCAGCGAATTCAATTGATGCATCAAACGATGTCAGGTTATCTGCAGATCCATGTAAAACAAGAAGGGGAATGGTTATTTCATGAGCCTTTTTAATGGCATCAATACCAGAGTTGTAAAGTGTATTGCCCATTCTTATACTGATTTTGTTATGAATCATTGGATCATTAATATATTTTAATACCTGATCAGGATCGCTTGATATTTCATTGGGATCCAACTCTGTTTCAATGGTCAGGGACGGAAATATTCCATTTAATAATTGACTGATCTTTAGTTTCAAAACAGGTATTTTGACCAGTCTGAACCAGGGAGAACTCAATATGCCACCTGAAAATGCAATATCTTTGTTTCGAAGCATGTAATTCGCGGCTAAATTTCCTCCCATGCTATGTCCGTAAATAATCATGGGGATGGATGGGAAATCCTCCTTGATTAGTTGAATTCCTGCATCCACATCCTCCAGAAGTTTTAGCAAAGACTCAGCATGGCCCTGCTTTCCTTCGGACATACCATGCCCCCTGATATCTATACCCTGAACCAGGAACCCGTTTTTATTAAACCTATCTGCAACAGGACCATATCTGCCTGTATGCTCACCATGCCCATGAATAAGTATGATGCCACATTTTATCTCACCATCAGGAGTCCATCGAATTCCCGAAAGAATTGTACCATCCTGCGACTTTAAGTCAATTAATTGCCCGGGCATTTTAAATGATTATTTCTTGCTAATGTATGTCATAATTTTATTATGTCAATGGATTTAAATCTTATGCATAGTTCTAATGACAGATTTTATAAATTTGCCTCAACTAAGTACTTAAAAATAGTAGATTGAGGTTAAAAGTAGTTATCATTCTGGTTATAATTGTTGCTGTAGCCTCGGCGATCTATTTTTATAGAGATGAACTATTTTCTTCCTCCGAGCTATCCGGATGGGATTATGTTCCTTCGAGCGCAGCCATTGTCTGGGAAATTGATGATCCTATTAAAGAGTGGAACGAATTTATTGATACGGACCACTGGAAAAATTTTTCTCAGGTATCGGATTTTAGTAAAATCAACAAATCATTAACGATTCTGGACAGCCTGATGGGTAGTGCAGGGAAATTGGATAAAATTGTAGAAGCAGGAAGTTTTCTATTTTCTATTCATACTATTTCCAGTACTTCGATGGACTTTGTTTTTTACATAAACCTGGAAGACCCGGAATACCAGGAAGAATTTATTAGAATCTCCGATCACTTCAGAAAAGTACCTGACAATAAGTATTCCGAACGGACATATCGTGGCCAGGTGATAGCAGAAATTAAGAATAAAAATTCTAATAGGACATTTTCATACATCCTGTATAAGAATCACTTCGTTGGGAGTTATACTCCTTTTTTAGTGGAAGATGTAATCCGAACAGTCCAAAACCAGGCAAAAGGATTTCAACTGGAAAATACCCGTGCATTTAATCTATCCAGTCTTGAATTTGATGCCGGGAATATTTACATAAACCTTCACAAATTTTCTGAACTGGTTAGCCTGATGATGAAAGATCGTGATTTGGGAATTCTCTCGTTTCTTGAGGACCTTAATGGATCTGAATTTCTGGATATCGATTTTGACAAAAACCATTTTTATCTCAATGGATTTTTGGTTCCCGAAAACGATTCTTCCTATTTGAAAGTATTTTCCGGTCAAAAACCCAGGGCTTTCGATTTCGAATCTATGATACCTGAAAATACTGCATTTCTATTTTATCAATCGTTTGAAAATGCCTCCTTATGGCACAAAAATTTAATAAACTATTGGAAAGTGAATGATCCAGGACAGCTATCAACCCACAACAAATTTTCTGATGGCAATCAATTTGACATGGACAGAATGCTATCCTGGATATCAGGACATGTAGTACAGATGTATATGGAAACGGTTGATGAAAACCCTTTAAAATTAATTCTTATTGAATCCCTGGATGTTTATGAAGGGCTGAATCAATTTAACCGGCTGGTTGAAGCTGCAAACAATACAATTGGGGATACGTTATATTTTGAAAATTATGGTGAATCTGTAATCACATTGTTGAATGTTGATGAATTCCCTGCAAAGGTATTCGGAGAGTGGTATGGCGGATACCCACAAACTTATTTTACTGTAATACAGAATTACATAGTATTGGCTGACGACATTGAAGCTATTAAGATTTTGATAAATAGCCGTGAAGATGAAAGTACCTGGCAACAATCAGTTTCAAAAATGGAATTTTTAACACATAATCTTGAGGAGTCCAGTATTGGATTATTTGTAAATATTCCAAAGTCGGTGGTCTTCATCGAGAACAGTTTAACACCGGCATGGGGGAAAGCATGGATGGAGAATTTGACTCAAATCCGGCAGCTTGATATGATTGGTTTTCAATTCAGCATCATGGAGGACAGGTTTTATTCTTCCATTGTTTCCAGCCAGCGTAAAAAAATCTTTCGAACAGTAAGGGAGGCAACTGACCAACTTGTTATGAGTATTGTACTGGACACAACCATTGCAATAAAACCAAAAATTGTTCGTAATCATAGCGATCGTTCGTTGGAGGTTTTGGCTCAGGATATAAACAATACATTAAGTTTGTTTTCCTCAGAAGGCTCAAGGTTATGGTCAAAATCGCTTTCTGGCAGTATCAAAGGCAATATTGAACAGATTGATTATTTCAATAATAAAAAACTGCAATATCTTATAACAACAGATTCCAATTTATATATCATCGATCGGAATGGAAGGGACATAGGGGATTTTCCAGTAAAATTGGATAATGTCTCAGTAGATTATTTGGGTGTCATTGACTATGACCGTAGCCACAACTACCGTTTCATGGTGGTTGAAAAATCAGGTAAAGCATTTTTGTTTGACAAAGAGGGCACTTTGCTGGAAGGATGGAATCCTAAAGACTACGGAAGCAGACTTGTAATGTATCCTATTCATATGAGGGTAAGAAGCAGGGATATTTACCTGGCAATCAAGGAAAATGGGGATGTAATTGTAACTAACAGGCGGGGAAATATGCTGGATGGTTTCCCTTTGAAACTTGACGCGAGTATATCAGGAGATATTTATTATAAGATAAAAGGAGGAGTAAAGGAGACGATTGTAAACGTAATAACCGATGAAGGAGAATTGATTTCGTTTAATTTATCAGGAAAAATAATCGATCGGGAACAACTTTATAAACCTTCAATGAACACGAAGTTTACACTTGTAAAGGAAGGTGTTGGCAAATCCTATGTTATTGTAAGGCAGGATATAAATAATCTTGCTGTTTTGGATACCCGGGGTGAAACTAAATTTGAAAAAGATTTCATAGGTCGTGGAAATTATAGTGTTCAATACTATAATTTCGGGGCCGATATGGAGTTGTTTATCATTCATGGAGCTGAACCTGGTCGTTTATTGGTTTATGATGGATTTGGCACCCTGAAATCATCGGGGATGAAAGGGGATTTTCCGGTTTCTGTTATACACTACAGATCAACAGAAAAGTATCATGTCTATTCAACACACGACGATAGTATTTTCGTTTATTCAATTAACGAATAACAGGACCATAGTTTGTTAATCATTCAAAAATATTCATTTATAAAACCAGTAAAACCAGTAAAACCACTATGAAATTTGGAACAAAGGCAATTCATGCAGGTGTCGAGCCCGATTCAACTACCGGAGCAATCATGACCCCAATCTATCAAACTTCTACCTATGTTCAGGAATCACCTGGTAATCATAAAGGATATGAATACAGCCGTACTCAAAACCCCACACGGCATGCATTGCAGAATAGTATTGCTGCTTTGGAAAATGCAAATTATGGTATTTGTTTTGCTTCAGGAATGGCATCGATTGACGCAATAATAAAACTATTTAAAAGCGGGGATGAAGTAATTTCCACAAACGACCTTTATGGGGGTTCCTATAGATTATTCGAACAGGTGTATTCTGATTTTGGTATAAAGTTCCATTTTACTCCGTTAAATAATACGCAAAATGTTGCCGATTTAATTAATGATAATACACGCCTGATATGGATTGAAACGCCCACTAACCCGATGATGAATGTGGTGGATATTGAACCAATTGCCAGGCTTGTTGAAGGTAAAAATATTCTGATTGGTGTTGATAATACATTCGCCTCTCCCTACCTTCAAAACCCTCTGGACCTGGGAGCTGATATCGTGATGCATTCTGTAACGAAATACATTGGCGGACATTCTGATGTAGTCATGGGGGCATTGGCTGTGAATGATCAGGATCTTGAAACGAAACTGTCTTTTCTTCAAAATGCATCCGGTGCGGTTCCGGGCCCACAAGATTGTTTCCTTGTTTTGCGGGGTATCAAAACATTGCATGTACGAATGCAGCGTCACTGTGAGAATGGGCGCGTTGTAGCTGAATATCTTTCAAAACATTCGCAAATTGAAAATGTGTATTGGCCCGGATTTGAGTCGCACTCAAACCATGAAGTAGCAAAACGCCAGATGAAAGATTTTGGAGGAATGCTCTCTTTCACTTTAAAAGAAGACAGCAAAGAGGCTGCGTTTAGGGTTCTTGAGAAGTTTAAACTATTTTCTCTTGCCGAATCCCTGGGTGGTGTGGAGTCGTTGTGTGGACACCCATCAAGTATGACGCACGCGGCGATACCTAAAGAAGACCGCGAGAAAATCGGACTAAAGGATTCACTTATCCGGCTGAGTGTAGGAATTGAGGATATTGAAGACCTGATTGCTGATCTGGAACAGGCTTTGGAATAACTTTTCTTTTATTTTCATTAAAATTAAAGGGTATATGACAGGTACGCCTGAAAAGATCCTTCACCAAATGAAGGCCTGAATGAAAGCCGGTCATTTGTTATACGGTGCAGGTCAGGTATGATATATCCAAAAAATGCACCGAATAAATAGCCTGTGATTACATCGGTCCTGAAATGCCTTCCTGTTTCCAACCGTAGAAATCCTGTAAGCGCCGGATATGTGACAGCGCCAATCCATATCAATGTTTTTGTTTTGGTATCTGTCAGATAACTGGAAAATAACCTTGCTGTAAAAAATGTAAGGGACGCGGTTGTAGAGGCGTGGGCTGAATAAAAAGAAAAACGGGCATTTTTCTGGGTTTTTAGCTCTAGAGGTACATCGGGATTATATACAAATGGTCGAATACGAAGTACAGATGCTTTCATAATACCATTAAATCCTCCATTTAGCAGCAGTAGTTCAGATGTCATTATGGCCCATACTTTCCAGTCCGATTTATGTTCCTCACCTTTGAAGATTGTTAGCGGAACAGCGAGAGGAATCAAAAAAGATGCATACAACAGGTAATCCCCAGCACCCTCTTGCCTATAATTGTCAATTGTTTTTCTATCGAATGGATTTACCTGGTTAGGATCCAGTTGGGCGATCTCAATGGGTGTAAGTGGTACCACCTGGTTTTGTAAGTATGCATTATAAATATTTAACCCGGCGCCTAATGTTACCAAGAATATTTCCCTGCCAGTTTTAAGCTCAAATACATGTTGGTGGATCTTGCCATTTCTGGTTTCGGAATTCTGAGTACGTTGCTGTGCAAATCCATGATCAATTCTGAACATTATCATGGAAATAAAGCATATGATGATAGTTTTAGACAGTCTAAACCAATTGTATTCAGAGAATATTTCCATAGGATAGATTATTACATTTAGTAAAATACATATTTACCTGAGAAAAAGTTTTAGTTAAATATTCATGGGATGACTTTTAGTGGTACCATGACGTGAGTTACATGCTTTAGAATTTATTGGAGGGGAACCTTTAGAATTTACAGAAATGATTTACTTTCTAACTATAGCATCGGCCTTCAGGCTGATGTTTACAGCATTAAACTTATTTGGCTTTAGCCACTCAAAGAAAAATCGGGTCTTCTTCCACTACCTTTGTTTCTGTCGCAACAAATAATTACCTCTCAGTTTTTAATATAATTAGCCCCCCCAGTCTCGCAAGTAACGTCAATAATCGTTTGTCAGGGTATTAAATCCATCAGTTCTACCACTCGTTTTTGACTTTCCGAGTGGAATTTCTCAATAGAATTGTCGTAAAAGTTAGAAAAAAAGTCATACCATTTTATATCTGTAACTACTCAGCCCTATTTTGACTAAAACAAAGTATTAAAAGTGCGGTTTTAGCCACTAAGACACAAAAGCACAAAGTCAGCACAAAGAAAACTTTAGTGATTCTTAGAGTCTTTCTGCCTTTGTGGCATATTTACATCCATAAATGAATCATTAATACCATTTGGTCTCCTGAATAGTTACTTATATCTTAATTTATTAATTTATTTATTGTTAAGGTAGTCCTTGATTTTCTCTTTTTCGAACGGAATTCTTCCATCAACTTTTAAAGCGTACTGAGTTGACCGGTTTCCATAAATTTCATATGCATCCCAGATATGTTGTATATACCAACCAGGAACTTTCCAGCGTTTGTCATCCTTTTTTCTTTCAAAAAATACATTTTCAGGGATCTCAACATGAATTTTCCGATCGAAAAGAGAGTTCAATAGATCATTATTGAAAATTAATATGCCTTCTACAATGATAAGTTCATTCAAGGGTGTTATAGTTGTCAGATGGGTATAAAGCTTATTATAGTCAACTGAGGCCGGCACTTCCCAATCAACTTCATTTTTTATTTTAGGGATTTGATCAACTGGAAACACAAATTCATCCATCGAAATCAGTACAGTCTGGAATTCAGGGTACCAGTTTATAATCTGTTGAGCAAGGGTTGTTTTTCCTGCCCGGCTAACACCACTAATTCCTACCACTAATCCCATTTTAATTCAGTCTAATGATACAAATTTGCCGTTAAAAATAATAATCAACTTCAATTGCTTCATTTTTTTTTCATGTTAAAAAATGGATTTAAATTCACTATTAAAAATAGCCTTATTTAAACCTAAATAAATATGAAGAAGTTAGTTAGTTCGCTCGTGATATTTGCCCTTACAATTCTTATTTCAACCCCTTTTGTTGAAGCTCAAAAAAAGAAAAAGGGAAAATCCCAACAATCAACTACCGTAAAGTACGATACCAGTCTTTACTCTGCACTTGAATGGCGTTCAATTGGTCCTTATCGAGGAGGTCGTTCCGCAGCGGTTACAGGTGTTGCCGGCAAGCCCAATTTATTCTATTTCGGGGCAACCGGTGGTGGAGTTTGGAAAACCATCGATGGAGGAAATAACTGGAAGAATATTTCTGATGGGTATTTTGGGGGATCTATAGGCGCTATAGCAGTAAGTGAATATGACAATAATGTAATCTATGCAGGAGGGGGTGAGGTAACCGTACGAGGCAATGTTTCGTCTGGTTATGGAATGTATAAATCATTGGATGGAGGCGAGACCTGGGTAGGGATCGGGTTGAAAAATAGCCGTCATATCCCAAGAATCCGCATTCACCCTAAGAATCCGGATTTGGTTTATGCAGCTGTTTTGGGTGATTTGTACAAGTCGAGTAGTGAACGCGGAGTATTTCGATCCAAAGATGGAGGTGCAACCTGGGAGAAGATTCTCTTTACTAATGTCGATGCCGGGGCTGTTGACCTGACATTTGACCCCAATAATTCAAGGATCATGTATGCAAGTACCTGGCGAATCCGCAGGACTCCCTACAGTCTTGAAAGTGGAGGTGATGGATCGGGGATCTGGAAGAGTACAGATGGAGGAGATAACTGGACCGATATTTCTAAAAATAAAGGAATGCCCAAAGGAACACTCGGTATTAGTGGAATTACAGTATCTCCTGTAAACTCAAAGCGTGTTTGGGCCATTATTGAAGCCGATGAAGGCGGGGTGTTCAGATCAGATGATGGAGGGGAAACCTGGCGCAAGATTAATTCAGATAGAAAATTAAGACAAAGGGCCTGGTATTATTCACGGATTTATGCTGATACCAAAGATGTGGACAAAGTATATGTGTTGAATGTTGGATTTTTTGCCTCTAAAGACGGAGGTAAAACATTTGATACTCGTTTCAGAACACCTCACGGCGACCATCACGACCTATGGATAGCACCAGAAGATCCCACCAGGCTGGTAGTTGCAGATGATGGCGGTGCACAAGTATCCTATGACGCAGGAACCACATGGTCCACCTATCATAACCAGCCTACAGCCCAGTTTTACAGGGTGACCACGGATAATCATTTTCCTTATCGGATTTACGGGGCGCAGCAGGACAATTCTGCCATACGGATTGCTCATCGCTCAAGCGGTGGTGCTATTTCTGAGGATGATTGGGAATCTACCGCCGGTGGTGAAAGTGCCCACCTGGCTCCAAATCCAGACAATCCCGATATTGTATATGGGGGAAGTTATGGCGGTTTTCTTACACGTGTGGATCATTCACGCAGCCAATCCAGGGCTATCAATGTATGGCCGGATAATCCTATGGGGCATGGGGCAGAAGGAATGAAGTATCGTTTCCAATGGAACTTTCCAATATTTTTTTCACCCTTTGATTCAAAAAAATTATATACTACTTCCAATCAGGTACATGTATCATTTAACGAAGGTCAATCCTGGGAAATAATAAGCCCTGACTTAACCAAAAACGATGCTTCAAAACTGGGACCCTCAGGAGGACCGATTACCAAGGACAATACAGCAGTTGAGTACTACGGGACCATTTTTGCAGCTGTGGAATCTCCCTACGAAAAAGACCTGATCTGGACAGGTTCAGATGATGGGTTGGTATACGTATCAAAGGATGCAGGGAAAAACTGGGAGGATGTTACGCCAGCTGGTATGCCTGAATGGATGATGATCAACAGCATCGATCCTGACCCATTTAACAAAGGAGGAGCGTACATTGCGGGAACGAAGTACAAAACCGGCGATTACCGGCCGTATTTATATAAAACATCTGATTATGGTAAAACCTGGCAAAAGATAACAAGTGGAATTGCAGACGATCATTTTACAAGAGTTGTAAGGGTTGATCCTGAGCGACAGGGATTATTGTATGCTGGCACCGAATCAGGTATGTACATTTCATTTGATGATGGAGAGAGTTGGAGTAATTTTATGTTGAACATGCCGATGGTACCAATTACTGATCTGGCCATCAAGAATAACAACCTGATTGCAGCAACCCAGGGAAGAAGCTTTTGGATGATCGATGATCTTACAGTTCTTCACCAGTTGAGTGACAAGGTAGCAACCTTGAATGTCCATCTTTTCAATCCAATGCCAAGCTATCGTATGAGCGGTGGTGGTGGGTTTTTCACACCACGAAATGCCGGCAAAAACCATCCGGGAGGAGTAATGGTATATTACAATACGACAAACCTGGATGATTCTTCAAAAGTCGCTCTTGAATTCTATGAAAGTGATGGCACGCTCATTCGATCTTATGGTAATAAATCAAAGAAGAAAGGAGAAAAACTGGAAGTGAGAAAAGGGAGCAACATGTTTGTTTGGAATATGCGATATCCCGATGCTGAAGGATTTGATGGAATTATAATGTGGGCTGCCGGATTAACCGGACCCAAAGCTGTCCCCGGTATGTACAAAGTGAAATTAATTGTAGATAGTGAAGTCAGTGAGGCTGATTTTGAAATCCTTAAGGATCCACGTTCTGAAACAACTGTTCAGGATGTTCAGGCACAATTTGATTTCCTCATTTCCATTCGAAATAAATTGACGGAAACACATACTACGATAAAGGAAATCAGGGATGTTAAAAGTCAGATTGGCACACTCAACAAAAAGGTTTCAGATGATGATACTTATAAATCAATTGTAGAGGAAGGAAAACGGATAAGTAAGGAGCTTTCAAAGATTGAGGAATCTCTTTACCAGGTAAAGAACAAAAGCGGACAGGACCCTCTGAATTTTCCGATACGGTTGAATAATAAGCTGGCGCACCTGAGTTCATTGAATGGAAGAGGGAATTACCCCCCGACAGATCAGTCGATAGCAGTCAAAAATGAACTCACAAAACAAATTGATGAGCAATTGGCAAAATATAAATCCATAATGGAAAAGGACGTTCCCGCATTCAACAGGCAGGTATCAGACAAAAATGTAGATGCAATTACAACGAAAATTGCTGAACCGATAAATTAACAGATAAAGTGGGCTTTATTTTGCTCACTTTATTCCATTTTATATTTTTCGGATTATTTCATCAGGATTTTAAGTAAGTTTGAACTGTTCTTAATGATCAACGATTCAATGACTTACAGCTGACTTTGAGATGAAGAAATTGCTTATTTTCCTGGTACTTATAGGATGTGGGAAAGAACCCCTTCGAGTTCCTGCTGAACAATTTCCCGTATCTCAGCAAACACTGGACAAAGAAATAAGTACCAGCTTTGAGAACTCTGAATATGTCGTTCAGCAACCCTATGTTGTATTGATTTCACTTGATGGTTACAGGAGTGATTATACTACGAAATATGGTGCAATTCATTTGGCTGAATTTGAAACACATGCCAAAGCCATGGTGCCTTCTTTTCCGTCAAAAACTTTCCCAAATCATTATGCGATTGTCACAGGTTTATATCCGGGGCATAATGGTTTACTATCCAATTCATTTTATGACCGTGATAAAAACCAGGTATATTCCATTGGTGACCGTTCGAAAGTAGAAGATGCAAGCTGGTATTTAGGTACACCTTTATGGGTATTGGCAGGTAAACAGGATATGGTAACAGCAAGTATGTTTTGGGTAGGATCAGAAGCGCCTGTTCAGGGGATGTATCCGACCTATTACTTTAAATATGATGGATCAATTCCACATACCGACAGGGTAAATAAAGTGATGCAATGGTTGATGTTGCCTGAAAAAAGCAGGCCTCATTTTATTACATTGTATTTCTCAATAATTGACAGCATTGGGCATCAATTTGGCCCTGAATCAGATGAATTAAGCAACGCTGTCAAGGAAATAGATAGAACAATCGGAGACTTAATGAAAAAAATAGAAGCCACGAACCTTCCCGTGAATGTGATTGTAGTATCAGACCATGGAATGCTTGAAATAGCACAGGAGAAGATGATAAATATGAGTGAGTATATTGATCTTGATAAAAACATGGTTACAATTAATATACCTACAATGGTTTACTCTGAAAATGAGACAGACGTGGATGATGCATACAACAAACTGGTAAAGGATGAGCGGTTGACTGTGTATAAAAAGGACAACCTGCCTGAAAAATATCATTATTCAATTCCCTCGCGTACTGGAGATCTGGTAATAATACCCAAACCTCCTTATTTTATCAGTTCAAGGTCAACTATTCCTGATCCCGGATCAAGCTCACACGGCTGGGATCCTGAAGAAACCCCCGAAATGGGGGCGATATTTTATGCAGATGGGCCAAACATAAAATCAGGCTTGGAAATTGAACCCTTTGAAAATATTCATGTATATCCTTTTATTGTTGATATTTTGGGGCTCGAATACGATCCGCAATCTATCGATGGAAATGCAGAAGTATTGGAGAAGGTTATTGAGAAGTAAAGGAAAGATTACTGGAGCGCTGATTTAGCCCTTATGAACCACAATCCACTGCACACCATATTTGTCCTTTAACATTCCAAAATTATCATCGAGGGGAAAGAGGATCTTACCACCATCAGACAATTTATTATTTTTCCTTGAAACTATTTTAAATTGTACTTGTTGCACCTTTATGCATAAATACTGCATAAAGTCCGCCGGCTATGCTGTAGCACTCCATTCCATCAGGAATATTTTCAAAGTTCGTCACTTCAATAGCAGCCCATGTTGTATATACCGTATTGGGAGTAAAATGTTCCATTTTGAAATTATTTGGATAAACCTGAACTGAATAAAGCTTGTTCCCAACATTATTTTTCACTTCCATTCTTCTGGGTATGAATTGACTCCACAACGACCTCGTCTTACTACCAGAAAGGGAAGTTTTTGTTTGCATGCCAACAAATTTCTTTGAATTAACTTCAAATATTCCGGATTCTTTCATTTAGTGTGACTACTCAGCCCTATTTTGACTAAAACAAAGTATTAAAAGTGCGGTTTTAGCCAC
>CAZONK010000055.1:0-15795 GCA_964581095.1 uncultured Roseivirgaceae bacterium | reverse complement strand
TTCTGCCTTCCAATTCCCCCTTTAAATGCATACTCACTTTTGAAATTCTTTTGGAATCAAAGGGGGATTATCCCGGGATGGCTATGCCATGGGGGATATCTGCCCTATAGACTGTTTGTGGTCTCATTGAAAGAAGAAAGAAAGGATAAAAATGGATAATCAACTGACATTCGTCTACTGATAAAACTTAAATGGTTAATTCTATAAAATTAATTGGGATTATTCGCCCTATTTCACAAATTATATAATATTTACACTTGCATTGAGTTATTAATAATACCTTTATCAAGGAATTGAATGGTAGAATTGTATGAAAATGTCAATTTATTTGATTGAATAATTACATTTATTAATTAGATGTGCTATTTTGCCTCCTCAATTTTGGTATATTGTGCCTTAAAAACGTATTAAACTGAACAAAATTTTATTCCATATGTCACGTAAAGTGAATTTTTTCAATGTTGGTTCGTTGCTTGTTGGTGGATCTGTTTTATTGTCGTCATGTTTTGGCGGTGGCGGACGTCCCACCAGTATCAATCCGGGAAGTATGAGTTCCGCTACAGGAATTACCTATAATGAGGATTCCGCATTTCAGGTGAGGGATTTTGAAGGACAACCTCCAGCACCCAATACTGTTTTCATTGAAGGTGGACGGGCTGTGCTGGGTTCATTTGAAGAAGATGTTCTCAATCGAAGGGATAACCTCGAACGAACGGTTACTGTAGCATCCTTTTATATGGATGAAACTGAGATTGCCAACATCCACTGGCTTGAATTCGAGTTTTATACTGCTGATTCATTGCAGGATTACCAGGATGCCAATGTAAAATTGGATGAGACAGTATGGGCAAAGGATTTGGCGTATAATGATCCGTATGTTGATCATTACCTGCGCTACCCCGGATTTCGATATTTCCCGGTAGTAGGAGTTAGCTGGAAGCAAGCTGTTGCCTATGCAGAATGGAGGACCTATGCTGTAAACCAGGAACTTGCAAAACAAGCCATTGAAAACGGTTCATGGGAACCCGAACCCGGGGACCTTGATACAGTGCAGGTTGCAGGTGGTGCAGAAGGTTCATCAATTAATCGTGTTTTTTATAATGCACCATTAGAGTCAGGCGTCGTCCTGCCAAATTATCGGTTGCCCACGGAAGCCGAGTGGCAATATGCTGCTCAAGCTCTTATTGGAACACAATGGCTGGATGAAAACCAGACACACCAACGTTTGTATCCATGGGATGGTCATGCGTTAAGAAATCCTTACGGAAAAGAAATGGGGTATTTCCTCGCTAACTTTAAGCGAGGTCGTGGTGACTATGCCGGTATTTCAGGAAAACTGAATGATGGTGCAATGATCACATCCTACATTTATGAGCATCCACCAAATGATTTTGGTTTGTATAATATGTCAGGAAATGTAAATGAATGGGTATTGGATACTTACCGGCCGCTTTCTTACCAGGACATGGAAGATCTCAACCCTGTTCGTCGTGATGACTTTCTGGATGAAGAGAGCAATTATAATCAGCAAGATCAGTTGATAAGCAACCGATCCAAGGTATATAAAGGAGGAAGCTGGAAAGATGTAGCTTACTGGATGTCACCCGGAACACGCCGGTATCTCGATATGGATTCAGCAACCGCGACTATTGGTTTCCGTTGTGCCATGATCCTGGCAGGATCCAATTACTAAGAAATTATAAAACGTTTTATAATGAAAGTGCCTTTCTCCCGATACCTATGCGGGACGGAGGGGCACTTTTTTTATAGGAATGTTGCTTTTCAGCCTTGTCAGCTTTGTCAGCTTTAATACCAGGAAGATGCAATATTGCATACATGAATTATCGCGCAACTGCTATCGACGCTATACTTAGCTTTTTTATACCGGCTTCAAAAAGTGTTGTACCGCACGATTCAAGTGTTGCACCGGTAGTAATTACATCATCGACCAGCAAAATATGTTTTTCTTTCACTTCACCGGTATTAGTAACTGAAAATATTCCCCTCACATTTTCCCACCGTTCAGTTTTGGTTTTGTGAGTTTGGGTTTCACTTTTTACCCTCCTGACCACAACTTTTTTACTCCAGGGTACTCCAACTGCTTCAGAAAGACCTGACGCCAGATAGTCACTTTGATTAAATCCCCTTCTTTTTTCCTTCAATGGATGCAGAGGTACAGGAATAATTAAATCCCAGGAAGGACTTAGGTTGTTAACTAATTCTTCACCAAACCAGATTCCAAGCTGATGGCCTATTTCTGGTTGATTTTTATACTTAAAATGATGCAGGATTGATTGAACAATCCCACTTTTATAGAAAAACAGGTAAGGATAGGCCCCCTCAAGTTTAATTCTTCCCATCAATTTCTGGTAAAGGGGATTTTGTGTTTCCTGATAGTATTTGGTGACCGGCAAGTTGTATCTGCAAATAGTACAGAGAATTTTTTCACCTTTTACCAGTGATTTTCCACATCCGGGACAATTTTGTGGATAGATCAAAGCGATAAAGTCATGCAACATCACGGATGGTCGAATATTGAAATGCACAATTGGTATATTTGTTGACTTTGGGATAAGTTAATCAAAAAATGGATGTAGTAAAAGAATTTAATAATTATCGGGAAAAAATGAACGAACAGGTTCTCTCAGCAGATAATAAAGTACTCAAAAGAATTTTTAACCTGGATACCAATGCTTTTACAGAGGGAGTTGTTTCTTCTAAAACCAAAGAAATGATTGGGCTGGCATGTTCAATGGTACTCCGGTGTGACGATTGCATAAAATACCACCTTGGAAAATGCCATCGTGAAGGATTGACTGAGGAGGAAATATTCGAGGTATTTTCAATCGCTACCCTGATTGGGGGCACAATTGTGATCCCGCACCTGCGAAGGGCAAAAGAATACTGGAACTCGTTGAAATCAACAGGGCAGGATGAAAACCATTAGCAGGGAGCCGGATAGTAAATGGGCGATGCTTGAAAAACATCTTACCTCCATCATTGGTAAAAAACCCAGGGACCTAAATGCCGTCCTTTTTATTATAGGTACACAGGAACTCGGGCAGGGAAACCGTTCATTTTCCAAGGAGGAGAAGCAAGATCTAATGCACATCGCTATTTGCAAGGTGTTGAGTTTATCAGGTTATTATACATTGGAGGGACTTGACGAGGATGGATGGCCACATTGGAAACTTGAAAAAAAATTGCCTCATTTTGATTTAATTGATCAGGAAAGTTTATTAAAAAGTCATGTAATAGAGTATTTTGAAAAGGATTATGGAATAATTTTATCATAAACCTTCCAATTAAGAACAGAAATTTGATTTTTACGTTTTATAATCAATGGAAGCTAAAATTTATTTATTTACTGATTTAAATAAAACCAGGTATTTATTCAATCAGCAATTATTAGTAATTTAACTGGTTAAGCGGGTCAAATACCCGCTGGATTGAAAACGATGAGCAAGGATAAAATTCAATCAGAATTAAAAGGTTATAAGCAGAAGTTTTATATCAATCAGCTTATAAAAGGGATAATTATATCCGGATCTATTATTCTGTCATTGTACATACTGGTAACATCTGTTGAATATATTGGACGGATGGGCTCAATTGCCCGAGGGGTTGCTTTTTTCGGATTTCTATTGCTGCTGCTGTATCTGTTCTACCGATTCATATTTCAGCCAATACTATTTTATTTTCATTTAAAATCAGGCCTTACGGACGAAGAAGCTGCTATCCGGATCGGGAGTCACTTTCCGGGGATTAGTGACCGATTGCTGAATTATCTGCAGTTGAAAAATTCTGAAAATGGTACCGGTGCACTTGTAGCGGCGAGCCTTCAACAACGTGCAATTTTGTTTTCTACAGTAAGCTTTACCAATGCGATTGATTTGCGACAGAATAAATCTTATTTGAAATATATTATGCCTGCAATCTTTTCAGGTCTGCTAATTATCATTTTCCTTCCTCAGCTGTTTACTACGAGTACAGACCGAATTGTAAATTATTCCAATGAGTTTGCCCCGATTGCTCCATTTAGATTTCAACTGGAACCATCAGCTCTACAAGCCTTTAAGAATGAGGATCATCCTATCAGGTTAATCTTATCGGGTGCCGGTATCCCCGAAAGCGTATATCTTCTGAATAGGGACAGGAAAATTAAAATGGCCTCTACCGGCCAGGGAGTTTTCGAATACACATTCCCAAAGATTCAAAATGCAAAGCGAATCCGATTTGAAGCCGCTGGATTTTTATCAAATGAATATATCATTGAACTAGTAAACAGGCCCAACCTCAAAAATTTCAATGTCTTTCTTGACTATCCGGCTTATTTGCGCAAAAAGAATGAGCGAATTGAAAATATTGGCAATCTTGTGGTACCCGAAGGAACAATTGTAGCCTGGCAATTCGATGCTATTTATACGGATGCTGTGGAAATTACTATCAAAGAAGAAACAAATACCATTGAATTATCTGATAATAATTTTTTTGAGTATGAGTGGCAAGCAAAAGAAACAGTTGACTACCGGCTACACTTAATCAACTCTTTCTCCGATAATAAAGATAAAATCAAATATCAGTTGAATGTGGTACCCGATGAATTTCCAAAACTAAATTTGAGTACGTACCAGGACACTGTTCTATATAGCTACATGATATTGGGAGGAAATATATCTGATGACTATGGTATCACCAACTTAAAATTATTTTACTCCATTATTTCTGAGAATAATAAACTGAAAGAAAACAGTACTATTTCATTATCATTTAACCCACGACAGAATAATCAGAGTTATTACTATCAGTGGTCTGTTGACAGCCTGAAAATTTCAAAAGGAGATAAAATAGAATACTATGTAAAGGTATGGGACAACGATGGTTTTAATGGCATAAAGAGCTCTAAATCAGCGACATATGTGTTTAAATTCCCTTCAGAAGAAGCAATCGGGGAAGACATAGAAAAAGCCTCAGACAAAACATCATCGGAACTTGAACAAACACTGGATGAAGCAGAAAGGCTCAAAAAAGAATTGAAAGAAGCAGAAGAAAAGTTACGAGGGAAAAAACAATTGGAATGGCAGGATGAAAAACGTCTCGAAGAATTGCTTCGGAAAAAAGAGGAGTTAAATAAATCATTAAAAGAGTTGCAAAAGCAATTTGATGCTGAAAAACAGAAAAGGGATAGATTCAAGAATGAGAGTGACGAAATACGTAAGAAAGTTGAGGATATTGAAAAGCTCATGGATGAACTCCTTGATGAAGAGACCCGGAAGCTTTATGAAGAACTGCAAAAACTCTTAGACGAAGAACAAAACAGCGACAAAATTCAGAATTTACTGAATCAAATGGACCAAAAGGAGGAAAACCTTATAAAGGAGCTTGAACGAACACTGGAGTTATTTAAGCGAATGCAATTTGATTACAAACTTGAAGAAGCCATTCAAGATCTTAACAAACTAGGTGACAAACAATTAGAGCTATCTGAAGAATCAAAAGACAAATCCATTAGCACAGATAGTTTGGCACAAGATCAGCAAGAAATGCAAGAGGCCTTCGAAGAGTTTGAAAAGTCAATGGAGGAGTTGAATGAGCTAAACCAGGAACTGAAAAATCCTAATCCTATCCAGGATCAATCTGAACAACAGGAATCGATCAAACAGGAAATGCAAAAATCTCAGGAGATGCTGGATCAGAAGAAACGAAAGAAAGCTTCTGAATCACAAATGAAATCGGGACAAAAGATGAAGAAAATGTTGCAGGACCTGCAACAAATGCAATCCAGTATGGAAATGCAGCAGATGCAAACCAACCTGAACGACCTGCGGGATATTTTATATAATCTCATCAAATTATCTTTTGACCAGGAGGAACTAATGAATGAATTCAGAACTGTAGACCAAACAGATCCTAAGTTTGTTGATTTAGGACAATGGCAACTAGATTTAAAAGATGATGCCAAAATTGTTGAAGACAGCCTTTTATCCCTTGCAAAGCGGGCCGGTCAAATGGGCTCATTTGTAACCAGGGAAGTCTCGGAAATGAATTCGCATATGGATAACAGTATTCAGGCAATTCGGGACCGCAAGAAAGCAAAAGCTACAAGTGAGCAACAATTTGCTATGACTTCAATGAATAACCTCGCATTAATGCTGGACGACGTAATGGAGATGATGCAAAAAAACCTAAGTGAGGCAATGGGAAATCCAAACAATCAGGGAAACCAACCAACCCCAAGTCTTAGCGAATTGCAAAAACAATTGAATCAGCAAATAGAGCAATTAAAGAAGAGTGGCAAATCAGGCCGTGAATTATCAGAAGAATTAGCTAAATTGGCAGCCGAACAAGAGCGAATACGAAAAGCCATGCAGCAAATGGAAAGCCAGCTGGAAGGAGGAGAAGGAGAAAACAGGAATAATATCGCTGAAAAAATGGAAGAAACGGAAATTGATTTAGTTAATAAACAAATAACTGCAGAAACCATAAAGCGTCAAAAAGAAATTCTTACAAGGCTGCTGGAGTCAGAAAATGCGATGCGGGAACGAGAGCTTGACAATGAACGTGAAGGAGAAACAGCTAACAACTATGAAAACGAACTACCAAAAGCTTTTGATGAATACTTCAAAGCCAGGGAAAAAGAAATTGAATTACTGAAGACTGTACCTCCAAAGCTCTACCCGTATTATAAGAAAGAAGTAAATGAGTATTTCAAACGGATTGGGAATCAAAATTTTGAGTAGCATTGCACTATGAATAGTATAAGTATCGAAATTCCATCGTTGTCTGACAACATCCGTATCATTGAAAGTTTCATTGACAATGCAAAAGAAAAATTCAACCTGAACGACGATATTTATGGAAATATCATGGTTTCGGTGACAGAATCTGTCAATAATGCCATCATTCATGGAAATGGAAATAACAAATCAAAAAATGTAAAAATATCCCTGTTCCTTGATGAGAATATGATCAAATTCAAAATTGAAGACCAGGGTAAGGGGTTTGACTATCATAGTTTGCCCGATCCAACCTCTCCTGACAACCTCAACAAACCTAGTGGAAGAGGTATATTTTTGATGCGTAATCTTGCAGACGAAGTAAGTTTCCTTGAAGAAGGCCGAATTGTAGAATTGAGTTTTTACGTAAATTAGGAAATGTCCCCTTCATCCTCAATTAGATTTTTTTATGAGGATGTATCCTTTAAACTTACTAATCCACAAAAAACCATTAATTGGGTAACCAATATTCTTAAATTGGAATCTGCCGAACTATTAAATATCAACTATGTTTTTTGCTCCGATCAATATCTTCTGGAGATTAACAAATCAAGGTTGGGGCACAACTTTTTAACAGACATAATCACCTTTGACCAATCAGATACTCCAGCGCTTGAAGCTGATATTTTTATAAGTATTGATCGTGTAATTGAAAATGCCGCTGGTGAAAAGGTAGATTTAGATCATGAAATTCACCGTGTAATCATTCATGGAGTGCTTCATTTATTAGGCTTTACAGATAAAACGGAATCACAGAAATCAGAAATGCGCAAAAAAGAAGACTCTTGTTTATCTTTGTACCCGTTCTAAAAACCAATTCTAATTTAGATGTAGATGTTCCACGTGGAACGTTCGTGCAGTTAAGCTAAAATAAAATAGATGTTCCACGTGGAACATCTCCAAAAATATGTTTCCGGAATACGATGTAATAGTAGTGGGTGGTGGACATGCTGGATGTGAAGCAGCTGCAGCAGCTGCCAATATGGGATCCAGTGTGTTGTTGGTAACAATGAACATGGCAACAATTGGGCAAATGTCGTGCAATCCTGCGATGGGAGGAGTCGCGAAAGGCCAAATTGTACGAGAAATAGATGCGCTAGGCGGTTATTCTGGCATCATCGCTGACAAATCAATGATTCAATTTCGGATGCTCAATATGTCGAAAGGCCCCGCCATGTGGAGTCCTCGTACTCAAAATGACAGGATGCGCTTTGCCGAAGAGTGGCGTCTTGCCCTTGAACAAATTCCAAATCTTGATATCTGGCAGGAAATGGTGGTGAGGGTCATCGTCGAGAATAACATAGCTCGTGGTGTAGAAACTGGCATGGGAATCCAGATCAGGTCAAAATCAGTGATCCTAACCAATGGCACATTTCTTAACGGTGTGATCCATGTAGGAGAAAAAAAGTTTGGCGGTGGAAGAACAGGTGAGGGTGCTTCAAAAGGATTAACAGAACAATTGGTATCTATTGGTTTTGAATCGGGTAGAATGAAAACAGGCACTCCTCCCAGGGTAGATGGCCGTTCGCTTAACTATGAACTTATGGAAGAACAGTACGGTGATAAGGATCCCGGCAAATTTTCCTATACTGATACACCAGCATTAAAGAATCAAAAAAGTTGCCATATCACTTATACTAATCCGAAAGTACACGAAATCCTCAAAACAGGCTTTGAAAAGTCACCAATGTTTACTGGCCGTATCCAGGGAATCGGGCCCAGGTATTGTCCTTCGATTGAAGATAAAATTAACCGGTTTGCTGAGCGTGACCGGCATCAAATATTTGTAGAACCTGAAGGATGGCAGACTATAGAAATATATGTAAATGGTTTTTCAACTTCACTACCCGAAGAAGTGCAGTTAAAAGCTATGCGGCAAATTCCTGGTTTCGAAAAAGCAAAAATGTTCCGCCCGGGGTACGCGATAGAGTATGATTTTTTTCCCCCAACTCAATTACACCATACACTGGAAACCAAAATTATCGCAAACCTTTTCTTTGCAGGGCAAATAAATGGTACCACTGGATATGAAGAAGCAGGAGGCCAGGGATTAATGGCCGGGATAAATGCGCACATAAAACTAAATGAAATGGATCCATTTATTCTTCGTCGTTCCGAAGCATATATAGGCGTACTTATTGACGACCTTATAAATAAAGGAACTGAAGAACCGTATCGAATGTTTACTTCCCGTGCCGAATTTCGGATTTTATTGCGTCAGGATAATGCTGATCTTCGATTAAGTGAAAAAGGTCATTCCCTTGGATTGATAAGTGACGAACGATTAGATAAGGTACTTGACAAGAAAAACGAAGTCGCACATCTTAAATCAGAATTCAAGAAATTGAAAGTAACACCTTCGGAAGTAAATGATACACTTGAGGGTATGCAAACAGCAACTATTAAAGAAAAGATAGCTGTTCATAATTTATTGAAAAGACCTGAAATTAATGTAGAAAAAATTAAATCGTTCAGCCCAACCCTATCGGAGTATTTAGGCAAGTATGATGATAAAATACTTGAACAGGTAGAAATTCAAATTAAATATGATACATATATTGACAAAGAGAAAAAACATGCCAGAAAAGTTGAGGCCCTCGAAAATCTTAGAATGAATCCGGAATTTGATTACGAATCCATTTCAGCATTGTCTGCTGAAGGGCGTGAAAAATTGAAACGAATAAAACCTGTCTCTTTGGGTCAGGCTTCAAGAATAAGCGGGGTCTCACCTGCTGATATATCAATATTAATGGTTTACTTAGGGAAATAACTGTGCGGCATGTACGAAAAAATCGATAACTGCCCGCTTTGTAAGAGTGGGCATTTTCATAATCATCTGATTACTAAGGATTACCTTGTATCAAATGAAAGTTTTGCCATTGTAACTTGTGATAATTGTGGATTTAAATTCACAAATCCCCGCCCTACAAAAAATGAAATATCCAGATACTATGAATCAGATGATTATATTTCGCACTCCAATAAAGGAACGTCGATTATAAATACAGTATATAAAATAGCAAGAAAATTTACTCTTAAGTCTAAATTATCACTGATCACTAAATTAAGTACAGGGAATAAATTACTTGATTTTGGTTGTGGTACCGGCCACTTTCTTGCTGAATGTGAAAAATCCGGTTGGTCATGTACCGGAATTGAACCCGATCCAAAAGCAAGGGAAATAGCCTTAAATAAAAAGAATATCAAAGTCATTGAAAATATAGATAGTCTGGGTGAAAAAGAAAAGTATGATATCATTACACTTTGGCATGTATTGGAACATGTACATGATATTGACGAAACCATTTCAACACTGAGAAAAAAACTTACTAAAAAAAGTAAGTTGCTGATTGCAGTACCCAACTGTGCTTCCTGGGATGCTCAATTTTATAAAGAGCACTGGGCAGGATATGATATACCCAGGCATTTGTACCATTTTGAACCTGATACTATTTCGCAATTTATGTCCAGGCACAAATTGAATTTAAAGGAAACATATCCACAAAAACTTGACTCGTATTACGTATCATTATTGAGTGATAAAAATAAATATGATAGAAATAAATATGTACAATCAATAAAAAATGGATTTCTTTCCAATATAAATGCACAAAAAAGTAATATGTTTTCTAGTTTAATATATATATTTTCTAAATGAAGAAAATCCACATTTTACTGGTAATCATTGCCTTTCTACTTAAATCATGTGCAAGCCAACTTCCCCCAACCGGAGGACCAGTAGATGAAGAGCCCCCTATATTGATTTATGCTTCTCCTGAAAACAAAACCCTTAATTTCCATGGACAAGTTGTTGAGCTAACTTTTGATGAAGACATACAGGTTAAAAACCTCGAAAAAGAATTACTCATTACGCCTACATATTTAGGCGAAATAGATTATAAAGAACAACAGGAATCAGTACTAATAGAATTTTATGAACCCTTTGCTGACAGCACAACATATGTACTTAATTTCAGAGGGGCGATTGTTGATCTTCATGAAGGCAATCCTGCGGTAGATTTGAGAATAGCTTTTAGTACCTGGGATTTCCTGGATTCGCTGGAAATGCATGGAAACATTACCGATATACTTACCGGTAATCCTGCCGGAGATTACACAATAGGAATTTATAAGGCTGCTGATACCCTTAACCCCTTAAATGGGATACCACTATATACGACCAAATCCAGAGAAGATGGATCCTATTCTTTATATAATATCAAATCAGATAAATACAGGATATATGCTTTCGATGACAAAAACAATAATTTATTGATCGATTACAAAAAAGAGAGTTATGGGTTTTTAAAGGATACTATAAACCTTGATACAATCAAATCGAATCTGGATCTGTTAACTACAAATCTGGATCTAACTGATTTGGCCATATCAGGTAAAAGACAAAATGGCCATCATTATGAAATAAAATTATCAAAGTACGCGACATCTTACAACTTGTCATTTCTGGATTCAACAAATACCGATACACTTTATCATCGACTTACAGATGCAAACAGGACAATAATGGTTTTCAATACTCTCCATTCACCCGACAGCACGGGTCTCCTTGTTTCAATTATCGATTCGCTTTACACTTCAATCACCGATACGGTATATATACAATTTATTCCATCCTCCCGCAAAAAAGAAGAATTTAAAATTACATCTGTCCCAACCATTGAGAACGGTATCATGCAAACAGCTATATCCTTTTCAAAACCCATAAAATCATTTCAGCCTGATAGTGTATTTATTGAATGGGATACAGTAAATATTTTTCCCATAGATACATCAATGCTTATTACAAAAGAGGATTTCAAAATCACATTTAAGAAAAATTTCACGTATGATACACTTTATAAATCTGAAATCATTATAAGTCTCCCGGATAGTATTAAAAACGATTCATCTTTTACTAAACCCAAAAAAATTATAAGGGAACCAAAAATGAATTTTAATTACGCGTCATTTATAAGTATTGAAGATGACAGCAGTGCATATATTTCAATGTCGTTTACAGAAGTAAATGCGAACCAGTTTGGCTCGATAAAAGGAGAAGTTAATCTCCCTTACAAAAGTTATATTTTACAATTAATAGATAAAAACCATACAGTAATTGATACGCTTGTCAGTCCTAAATCCTATTCATTTCAAAAATTGAATCCGGGTGATTATCGTATGCGAATATTGATAGATGAAGACAAGAATGGGCGATGGGATCCGGGAAATATTATTTTGAACAAAAACCCTGAACCAATCCTGTTTTATGAAGATGAAAATGGGCAGCAAGTTATTTCACTAAGAGCTAACTGGGAGCTTGTGGATATCAGTATAGAATTGCGACCAGAATTGTGAATAAGTGTTTACAAGATAATGGTTACATTCCAAAAATTACCAGTTACTAAATATTTATGAATTGTATGTAGATAAAGGGTACATTATCAACACAAGTATCCCCAGGGTAAATTTATACGTTTAACTATCAACACATTTAATATAAATATGGATAACACTATATATTACTGGTTTTCAGAACATTAAATATCATTCATATGTTAATTAAACTATTATAAATCCATATTTAATAAACAAACAAGAATGACAACAAAAAATATATTTATTTATCCACGCTATTCACATGCTAGTAATAGATATAATATATTTATATAAATATTTTATTAATATAATATAGCCACGTAGATATGTGGAAAACACTGAACATACTATTATTCATTACGATTCCTTTGTATTCGTTTGCTCAAAGAGAACTCGAAATAAAACTTGCTGATGAATATTATCAAAAAGGCGAATTAGAAAAGGCCCAATCGCTTTATGAGAGTATTGCAAGAAACTACAGGTATATCCCTCAGATTCACAATAACTATTTTGAGTTGCTTCTTGATCTAAAAGAATATAATGATGCGGCTAAGTACCTGTCAACAGCCATTAAAAAGTATCCGAACAATTTATACTATATACTTGACATGGGACTTTTGTTCAGGGAACAGGGCGACAAGGCAAAAATGAATGCATATTATTTACAGTTGATTGATGAAGAAATTCGCTTCGACAATTATAAAACGAGAGTTGCTGCACAGTATTTTATTAATAAGCAACTACCGGAATATTCAATTGATGTTTATAAAAAGGCCAGAGCTACCAGTGATGATCCAATAGCATATTCCCTTGAGCTGGCAAATATTTATCGCTATCTCAACAGGAAACAGGAAATGGTAGAGGAATTTTTGAATTATTTGACTGTGAACCCTGCTAACCTGAATTATGTGCGCAACTCTATGCAACTAATTCTTACTGAATCAGAGGATTTGGAAGATCTGGAAACCCAGTTGTATGACCGGATTCAAAGTGATCCGGAAAATCCAACTTTTAATGAGCTCCTTATCTGGGTAAATCTGCAACAGAAAAATTTCAGCGGAGCCTTTATCCAGGCACGGGCCCTTGACCGAAGAAAGGGAACGGCAGGAGACAGGGCCCTGAAAATCGGTGTGATTGCACTGAACAATGAAGATTACAAGTCCGCATCAAGGATTTTTAGTTATATCATAAAGCAGTATCCACAAACTAATAATGCTATACTTGCGCGGCATTACCATATTAAATCCGAAGAGGAAATCGTAAAGAAGACCTATCCGGTTGATCTTTCGGGTATAAGGGAACTTTCATCACAATATCAACAATTTATAAACGACATTGGATTTGAAAAAACTACACTGGATGCCTATAGAAATAAGGCACTTCTCCATGCATTTTACCTTGATGAAAAAGACAGTGCCATCATGATATTGGAGGAGATTATCAGACATCCGCGGGCACCATTGAATTTGAAAGCTCAGTCAAAACTGGACCTGGGTGATATTTATATTTTAACAGAAGAAGCATGGGAATCGACGTTGCTGTATTCGCAGGTTGAAAAGTCAATGAAAGAAACATCAATCGGGTTTGATGCCAAATTACGAAACGCTAAACTTTCCTATTTTACCGGTGATTTCAGGCTTGCCCAGGAACATTTGGATATACTTAAAGAAGCTACTACAAGGGAAATAGCAAACGATGCCATGCGATTGAGTTTACTTATCAGGGACAATACCGGTTTGGATTCGACGGATGAAGCTATGAAGGACTATGCTGCCATTGAACTTATGCTTTTTCAAAATAAAACGGAACAAGCAAAAAATGAAATAGACAAAATGCTCATCGCGTATAGTACTCATTCCCTGGTTGATGAACTTTTGTGGCTTAAAGCGGCCGTTGTTTTACAAGAAGGTCATTTTGAAGAAGCAATAGAACTTTTGGCAACAATCCACGAACAATATTTTAATGATGTGCTCGGAGATGACGCTTATTATAAAATGGGATTGATTTATGAAGAAAACCTTCAGGATAATGTAATTGCAATGGAAATATATAAGGATTTTCTCACTGCCTATCCCGGTAGCATTTTTTCGACAGATGCACGAAAACGTTTCAGGACTTTACGGGGTGACTTCGACGATTTGGATTCAGAACAAATCAATTAAAGGAAATACCAATTCATAAAGTTTATCCAATCATTATTGTTCAAGTTTCTTTTTGTAAATCCTTTATTTTTTAAATTTTAATGAATGCCTGTTATTTGATAATTCGAATGATTTGAGAAAAGATGACTTTCTCATAATTTAATTGTTGACAATAGCAGAATTCTGGTCTATATTACTTCGGAATTCCATAATCTGAAAAAATTTCCCCTTTACTATGAAAAGCACATTTCTGAGAGTTCTGATAATATTGTCTTTCTTTTCACTTTCACTTGCAGCTCAACAAAACTCCATATTGGGTTATTCAACTGATGGTGCAGTTCAACAGCGAAAACTTGAAAAAGAGTATGATTCCAAAATAACCAGTCAAAATCTGGATGACTGGATGAAGCAACTGACTGCTCATCCGCATGAAGTAGGGTCTCCTTACGGAAAGAAAAATGCTGAATTTATGCTTTCCCTTTTCAAATCTTGGGGATATGACGCTAAAATTGAAACGTACCATGTTTTGTTTCCCACACCAAAAACCAGGTTGTTGGAAATGACCGGTCCTACAACATTTACAGCAAGCCTTGTAGAACCGGCATTGAAGGAAGATGGCACATCAAACCAGCAGGACGAGCAGTTGCCAACGTATAATGCCTACTCTATTGATGGCGATGTTACAGGTGAGCTTGTATATGTGAACCAGGGAATTCCCCGCGATTACGAAGAGCTGGCCCGCAGGGGCATAGATGTGAAAGGTAAAATCGTGATCGCGCGTTATGGCGGTTCGTGGCGTGGAATAAAGCCCAAGGTTGCAGCAGAGAATGGTGCGATAGGGTGTATTTTGTATTCAGACCCCATTGATGACGGATATTACCAGGGGGATGTTTATCCCAAAGGCCCCTTCAAAAATGAAAGTGGTGTACAACGGGGATCCGTGCAGGATATGCCTTTTTACCCGGGTGACCCGTCTACACCCAACGTGGGATCAACAAAAAAAGTAAAGAGGCTTGAAGTAAATGAAATCCAAACGCTTACAAAAATTCCGGTTCTCCCAATTTCGTACAATGATGCCAAGCCATTATTGGAAGCGTTAGAAGGTCCGGTTGCACCAAGAAGTTGGCGGGGGGCATTGCCTATTACCTATCACCTTGGCCCTGGTGCAGCTACAGTTCGTTTAAAACTGAAATTTAGCTGGGACATTGTAGAAGCCTATAATGTAATTGCAAGAATCGAAGGGAGTGAATTCCCGGATCAGTGGATTATGCGGGGCAATCACCACGACGGATGGGTAAATGGTGCGGCTGATCCCATTTCAGGTATGGTTTCACTTCTGGAAGAAGCACGGGTTGTTGGTGAACTGGCAAAAACAAGCTGGAAACCTAAAAGAACAATTCTATACGCGGCCTGGGATGCTGAAGAACCGGGTCTGATTGGCTCAACAGAATGGGCAGAGCACCATGAACAGGAAATTAAAGAAAAAATGGTGGCTTATATTA
>CAZONK010000054.1:0-16024 GCA_964581095.1 uncultured Roseivirgaceae bacterium | reverse complement strand
TGTAAAGAAAAATGTAAAAGTGCTCATCCCTTCTGAATGCCCTGGTTTGATTTATTATCTTCCAACTCCAAAGTCACCTCACGGTGTGGATGTGGATAATACTGGGAATTACATTGTAGGTAATGGTAAACTTTCAGCCGATCTCACAGTACACTCCTTTGATAAGATGATAGCTGCTATCGATAATGAAGCATTCGATGGCGAAGTTGAAGGTATTCCAATCCTTAAGTTTGAAGAAGTACATGCAGGTACAGTTTCAAGCGGAGGCCTCGGCCCATTGCATACCGAATTTGACGGTAAGGGAAATGCGTACACTTCCTTCTTTATTTCTTCAGAAGTTGTGAAATGGAAAGTCGGTACCTGGGAAGTTCTTGACAGGGTTCCTTCATACTACTCCATTGGCCACCTGATGATCCCCGGCGGAGATAGCAAGAATCCATTTGGTAAATATCTTGTTGCATTGAATAAAATTACAAAGGACAGATATTTACCCGTTGGTCCCGAGTTGGCACAATCAGCACAATTGTTTGATATATCAGGTGATAAAATGGAATTGTTGCTCGACTTTCCAACTATTGGGGAACCCCACTATGCACAAGGGATACCAGCTAATTTGATTAATTCAAAAGATTACTACAGGCTGGAAGATAACCAACACCCTTATGCTGCTTTGAGTGAAAAGGATACAAAAGTTGTTCGGGATGGTAATGAAGTCCATGTATATATGACTACCATTCGTAGCCATTTTGCACCTGATAATATTGAAGGAATAAAAGTAGGCGATGAAGTTTACTGGCATGTAACAAATGTAGAACAGGATTTTGATGTACCTCACGGATTTGCCATACTGGGTGCAAGAAATTCTGAATTACTTATTATGCCCGGTCAGACAGAAACATTGTATTGGGAGCCCCAAAGTGCTGGCGTTTTCCCATTTTATTGTACTGATTTCTGCTCAGCGCTTCACCAGGAAATGCAAGGCTATGTTCGTGTTTCACCGGCAGGATCAAATCCTGAACTTAAGTGGAGTTTAGGGGAATAAAATATATCTGATTAAAGGAGGGTGGGTGTTTTCCCCACCCTCTTTTGATTTTATGATCCACAAATTATGAAAAAAAGAGTGAGTAAGTGGATGGTAATTGCCACGCTTTTACCACTGATGCTGTTTGTGTTACCAATGTGGAGAATTACCCTTGAAGCACCACAATATCCACAGGGCATTACTATGTATATCTGGGTAAATAAACTTACCGGTGAAACACCCAGTACAATACAAAATATAAATATTTTAAATCACTATGTTGGAATGCAGTATATCGAACCGGAGATGTTTCCGGAACTTACCTATTTCCCTTATGTGATTATTGGAATGGTAATGTTTGGCCTTATTGCAGTATTCAGTAAAAACCGAAAGATATATCTGACATGGTCTATTGTGTTTGTGATCATATCTATACTAGGTATTTATGATTTTTATCTATGGTTGTATGACTATGGGCATAATTTGTCTGATACAGCTCCAATCAAAATACCTGGACAGGCTTATCAACCGCCACTCATAGGTGCAAAAATGTTATTGAATTTTAATGCAATATCCTGGCCCCACTGGGGTGGTATTGCCATGGGATTTGGTATTATTTGCGGTTTTGCTGCCTATTTTTTCGATAAAAAGAAATGAAAAAATTAATCTACAGCATCATTATATTTGTATTTGTTGGTTGTAATGTTCGACCTGAGGACATAAACTATGGCACTGACGCCTGCCATTATTGTCAAATGAATATCGTTGACAGCAGGTTTGCAGCAGAAATCGTTACCTCAAAAGGTAAAGTACACAAATTTGATGCTGTGGAATGTATGATTAACTATATAAACAAGAATAACTTAAATAAAGAAGAACGGGCGTTTACATTGGTGAATTCATTTTCGGATCCGTCAAACCTCCACCCGGTTGACAAAAGCTATTTTCTGCGGTCTTCAACCCTTCCTAGTCCTATGGGAATGTATATTACCCCTTTTGAAAGCAGGGATTCTGCAGAATATTATCAACATACACACCCCGGAGAGATTTACAATTGGAATCAGTTAAATAAAAATTTTCATTCATTGACAAATCTTGGTGAATAATTACCTTTGCGAGTTGAAATCAAATTTATTAAAACAAATGAAAAAAGAATTATTAAAAATTGGTGTTACAGGGATGATTTTAAGCGCAGCGCTATTCACATTTAGTTGTGGTGGCGGCAGCAATGATTCCGCAGATGATGGGGAGGCCCCAAAATCGATGGTTGAAGAAGAGAAACCAGTTGATCCAATGGAAAACAAAGGTATAGGGCCCATCTCTTCAGTTGAACTATCAGCAACAATTGATGTTGATCTTGCGGCTACAGGGGAAGTAGTATATAACGAAAAGTGTACTGCATGTCACAAACCAGAAGTTGATTATATTGGACCTGCTCCCAAAGGTGTTATGACCAGAAGGTCTCCTGAGTGGATCATGAACATGATCTTGAATCCTGAGGAAATGGTGATAAATGATCCCATTGCCAAGGCATTATTAATAAAATTTAATGGGGCTCCTATGGCAAACCAGAACCTTACAGAAGACGAAGCCAGGGCAGTACTTGAATACTTCAGAACGCTCTAACATCACATTCGTTTGGGAATAACCCGTATAATCGAATATGCTTAAAGTATTTCTGAGGTTTATCACAACAGGGTTGATACTCACTCTTCCCTTGTTAACGGTGGCAGGCAGGATCAACGTTTGTTCCTCCTGCCCCGTTTCTTCTATAACCGATGCGATTGCCATTGCGTTGCCTCATGATACCATTACAATTAGTAATGGCATTTACAATGAAGGTAATATTGTCGTTGACAAACCGCTTGTATTTATAGGTATCGACTTCCCTCAAATTGATGGCAATGGTGAATTTGAAATATTTACCATTATAGCAGATAGTGTTGTTGTAAGGGGATTGCAGTTTCAGAATATTGGCACCAATTATCTTGAAGACCGTGCAGCGATTAATGTAGTTGAAGCTACGGGTGTTGTAATTGAAAATAACAGGCTTATTAATACATTCTTTGCGATTTATCTCCAAAAGTCAAAAAATTGCGTTATTCGGAACAATTTTATTCAGGGTGATGCGGTTCTTGAAATTTCATCGGGTAATGCCATCCATGCATGGTATTGCAAAAAACTTCAGATTGAGGGAAACACAGTACTTGATCACAGGGATGGGATTTATCTTGAATTTGTAGACAGCAGCCGCATTGTGAATAACATAAGCAAAAATAATTTAAGATACGGGCTTCACTTTATGTTTTCCGACGTTGACGATTACATTAACAATCATTTCGAGTCGAATGGAGCCGGAGTTGCGGTGATGTTTTCGAAGCATATTCGGATGAGTAGGAACACTTTCGTCAATAATTGGGGAACAGCGTCCTACGGATTACTTCTCAAAGAAATTACAGATGGAGAGGTTGTAAATAATACATTTTTAGAAAACACCATTGGTATTTATGCTGAAAGTGCCAGCCGAATGAAGTTTCTTAACAATGATTTTATCCGAAACGGATGGGCACTGAAAATTCTAGGAAGCTGCACGGATGATAAATTTATGAACAACAATTTTATAGGTAATACCTTTGATCTTACCACAAACGCATTGCGTAGCACCAATGTTTATTCCGGAAACTATTGGAGTGAATATGGTGGTTATGACCTTGACAGGGATGGTATCGGCGATGTTCCTCACCGGCCTATCAAGTTATTTTCTCATGTAGTTTCCACTGTACCGGTTTCCATCGTACTGCTTAGAAGCTTGTTTATAGATATGATTAACTTTGCAGAAAGTGTAACGCCAATTTTTACACCGGAATCACTAGTTGACAACAAACCACTAATCCAAAAAATTGTAAGATGATCGCAATTAAGGGGTTAACAAAGTCCTTTAACAATAATCATGTGTTAAAGGGTATTGACCTGGAACTAACCAAAGGAAATATTACCGCTGTGCTCGGACCAAACGGGTCAGGTAAAACCACACTTATCAAGAGTATTCTTGGAATGGTAATCCCGGACAAAGGGGAAATTTCAATTGATGGATCGGATATTAAGAACAAGTGGGATTATCGTAGCCTGATAAGTTACCTGCCTCAGATAGCCCGTTTCCCGGAAAATCTTCGTGTATCGGAGCTCATCGCCATGATAAAAGATCTTCGTCAGCAACCGGCAAATGAGAAAGGGTTGATTGATACACTCGCCCTTACAGAGTACATGGACAAACGACTACGTAACCTGTCAGGAGGAACGCGGCAGAAAGTAAACATTGTACTTTCATTTATGTATGATTGCCCATTGATAATTATGGATGAACCAACAGCAGGACTTGATCCCGTAGCGCTCATCCGGTTAAAGGAAATGATATCAAATGAAAAAGGAAAAGGGAAAACATTGCTTTTCACTACCCATATAATGAGCCTCGTTGAAGAAATTGCAGATGAAATAATCTTTTTGCTTGAAGGAAAGATATATTTTAAAGGAACCTCGGGTGAAATAAAAGAAAAGCACGATCCATCCAGTTTGGAACGGTCAATTGCTATGATCCTTGAAAAAGAAGATTATGCTTAAAATACTTAAATATAGTTTTTTTGATCTGATCAGGAGTCGATGGAGCCTTATCTACTTCCTGTTCTATTTTGTAAGTACAACTTCATTGCTATACCTGGGTGGTGACCTTTCAAAGGCCCTGATTAGTATGATGAATATTATCATCATATTAAGCCCCCTGATCGGTACACTTTTCGGGATCATGTATTTTTATAATTCGAGGGAGTTTGCCGAATTGCTCCTGGCCCAGCCTATAAAACGGTCCTCTATATTTGCAGGACAATATCTGGGTTTGTCGTTATCATTGTCTATTAGCTTTTTTCTTGGAACGGGTATTCCATTCAGTATTTATGGGTTATTCGGATCTGCTGAAATTTGGGATTTTAGTATCCTATTAATATCCGGAATCTTCTTAACCTTTATTTTTACCGGTATCTCATTTCTAATTGCCGTACGAAACGAAAACAGGATTAAAGGATTTGGGATAGCGATCCTTGTATGGCTTTTTCTTGCTGTGATTTATGATGGATTATTCTTGTTGTCACTGATAATTTTTAAGGATTACCCCATTGAAAAACTTTCTCTACTATTGACAGTGCTTAACCCAATTGACCTGTCGAGAATTCTTGTTATTCTCAAAATGGATATCTCCGCTTTGCTTGGTTACACGGGGGCCGTGTTCAATAAGTTTTTTGGAACAAACACAGGTACATTAGTGTCTTTATCAATGCTCATTTTCTGGACGGTATGGCCCATTGTTGGGTTTATGTATTACGTAAAAAAGAAAGACTTCTAAGGAATTTTGAACCTAAATTAATCTGTCGAGTTTAAACTTACGACGAATTAATACACCATTTCTATACAATTCCAACCGGATAACTTTGTTGGGTTTTGAATTAAAAGCACCATTTATCTGACCCATTTCCAAATCGGAAGCCAGGTGATTATTGATCCTTATAATTTTGTCGCCTTGCTGAATGTCAGCTTTAGCAGCAGCAGAATTTTCCCGCACATCAATTATTTCGAATGTATTGAGATATAATCCCTGGGCTTTAATTACAATTCCACTCATATTATACTCGAAAGGCAATTTGAATTTATGGTTTTTCTTCAGATAAACATATCCATCCATAAAGTTGAACACCACCCTAAACCTGGAGAAGATACCTCCCCCAATAGTGCCATTTCGGTACACTCTTTCATAGGATTGCTCGTAAAACTGCTTATCCGGAAAAGTTACAATTACATCATCAAACTGGAATCCAACCAGTTCAAATTTTTTGATGCGTGCAATATCTCCGCTAATGTCCCCTCCAAGACCTCTGCCAAGGTGGCTGCGAATACTCTTTTCCGGGAGGATAATGTCCTCATTTGACTCATCATCCAGCATAATAGCATGGCTGGCACCGGTATCAAGCATTAATTTGGTTCTTACCTCTTTCCCGGAATTGAAAATAACAGTAGAGTAGCAATAGGGTTTCGTATCCTCAATGGTAATGGGCAACCGGTAGAATTTTTTTTTGTTATCGAGATTTAGTTTATGGAATGCTACGGGTTCGTAGAGTGTCATCACCTTTCTTTGGTAGTTAATTTCAATGATGAAACGACTGAAAAGCTCATAACCCAGAATGCCCTGAACGTTGTGACCCAGAATGCTTTTAAGTTGTAGGAGGTCCTCTTCCAAAACAAGCAAGGCATGGCCTTTGCCTACTACACCATTCATGTCCATAGTGATATTTGGGGCTATATAGGCATTTACAATCTTTTTTCCGCCAGCTACAGGAATCCTTATTTTTCGTGAATAACTAACATTTAATAAATCGGTAAAAGTTTTATCAGTCAGTATAGACGTCCTTACTCCCGTATCTACAATAAATTTCAACGGTAAGGTTTTGTTCATAACCACCTTTACAACGATAAGGTTGTCGATTAATTCAAAAGGAATTCTCATCTGTGTTTTTCCTTCCGGCAAATTAAATCCAAGGTCGTTCCGGCCGGGAAACGATTCCTGATCCTGAGCTGTCACTTGATTAGTAGAACAAGCTACCAATGCTATGCTCAACAAAAGATTCAATATGGATTTATTCAGATGTACCATTCTCCAATCTGGTCATTGTCTGTTCGTCGAATGAATAATATACGATTTATAAGTAAGAATACCACCTGTTTTATATAATACGTTTTACCAGTTCAGTATGATGGTAAAAATCAAGTTTAATTCTAAAAGATGTGATGAAAGTCATTTTGAGAAGATAACTCAATTCACTAATTTCAAGCATTATTTCAAGAAAAGTACCTAGACCTTAACTTATTACAAAATTACTTCTTTATGGGAATGGAACAATTTCAGTATGATAACAAGATCGTAAAAGCTTTTATCATGGCCACAGTTGCGTTCGGTGTGATCGGAATGTTAGTGGGTTTAACGATAGCAACACAGATATTTTTGCCCGATGCTAATTTTGATATTTCGTTTTTGACCTTTGGCCGTTTGAGGCCGCTGCATACAAACGCGATCATCTTTGCCTTCGTAGGTAACGGAATGTTTGCCGGGATATATTACTCTTTGCAACGACTTCTGAAAGCCAGGATGTACAGCGATATGCTGAGTTGGATCCATTTTTATGGCTGGCAATTGATTATACTCGCCGCAGCAATTACTTTACCGCTTGGCATAACAACAAGTAAAGAATATGCCGAGCTTGAATGGCCAATAGATATTGCTATTACGTTGATTTGGGTTGTATTTGGAATCAATATGATCGGTACAATCATTAAAAGAAGGGAACGCCACCTTTACGTTGCTATTTGGTTTTATATCGCAACTTTTGTGACTGTTGCTATTTTACATATCTTCAATTCCTTCGAACTTCCTATAACGATGTTTAAAAGTTACTCTGTATATGCAGGGGTTCAGGATGCATTGGTTCAGTGGTGGTACGGACATAATGCGGTTGCTTTTTTTCTCACTACCCCCTATCTGGGATTGATGTACTATTTTATGCCAAAGGCTGCTAACCGTCCGGTTTATTCCTATCGGTTGTCTATTGTGCATTTCTGGTCATTAATATTTATTTACATCTGGGCCGGTCCTCACCACTTATTGTATACATCGCTTCCTGATTGGGCCCAATCAGTTGGAGTTGCGTTTTCAATTATGCTCATAGCTCCTTCCTGGGGAGGTATGCTGAATGGATTGTTAACCCTACGCGGTGCATGGGACAGGGTACGTGAGGATCCGGTTTTGAAATTTATGGTTGTGGCTGTTACAGCTTATGGTATGGCAACCCTGGAGGGGCCGTTGATGTCGCTTAAAGAAGTAAACGCAATTGCTCATTTTACTGACTGGATTATTGCACATGTGCATGTGGGAGGCCTCGGTTGGAATGGATTCCTGACGTTTGGAATGCTGTATTATTTGGTACCACGAATGTGGAAAACAAAACTGTATTCTACTTCCGCTGCTAATTTCCATTTCTGGATTGGTACACTGGGTATTATTTTCTATGTACTTCCATTGTATTGGGCAGGTATTACACAAAGCCTCATGTGGAAAGAGTTTACTGAAGAAGGGTTTTTACGTTATGGAAATTTCCTTGAAACCGTTACCCAGATTCTGCCCATGTATATCATGCGATTATTTGGTGGGATTCTTTATTTTACGGGAGTCTGTGTAATGATCTGGAACCTTATGAAAACTGCGAAATCAGGTTCATTCCAGAAGAATGAAGATGCCGAAGCACCAGCTCTTGAAAAGAAGGAAGAAGTTTCAGGGGAGGCCTGGCATAGTGTCCTTGAACGCAAACCAATAAAATTCACCGTTTGGGTATTGATCGTAATATTGATAGGGGGGGTTATTGAAATAATTCCTACTATTATGATCAAATCAAATATCCCAACCATTGCATCAGTGAAGCCATATACTCCACTTGAATTGCACGGCAGGGACCTTTATATCCGTGAAGGATGTGTATCATGCCATAGCCAAATGATACGACCATTCCGGTCTGAAACAGAAAGGTATGGTGAATACAGCAAAGCGGGAGAATTTGTATATGATCATCCATTCTTATGGGGGTCAAAACGTACAGGACCGGATTTGCACAGGATAGGAAAGAAATACCCTGATTCCTGGCATTACCAACATATGCTGGAGCCACAAAGTATATCTCCGGGCTCCATTATGCCAAGGTATCCGTGGTTGTTTGAGCAAACTATCAACATGGAGCTTACAGCACGTATGATATCTGCTATGCGTAAGTTGGGTGTTCCATACCAAAACAGGTATGAAGAGATTGCAAATGATGATTTGACCCATCAGGCAACTAACATTGTCAATAACCTGAAGGTTGATGGTCTTGAAGTTTCCTCGGAAATGGAGATTGTAGCGCTTATCGCATATTTGCAAAGGCTTGGAACGGATATTAAAGTTCAGGAATAGAATTATATAAATTATGTTTAAGCATTATTTTGAAGGCATAGCTAATATTGAGATAGGACCAATCATATCGATGATTTTGTTTATCCTGTTTTTCCTGCTAGTGGTATTCTGGATTTTCAAACTGGATAGTAAATTCATCAATAAAATGAAGAACCTTCCACTCGATGATGAAAATACGGGTGAAAATAAAATCACTGATAAATAAAATAAATCCCTTATGAAGAAGATAATTTCAACGTTTGCAATACTCTTTACAATCCTGGTCCCCGGTGTGGTTTTTGCCCAGGGGAGTGGGGGAAGTGGAAATGATCAGAGTTTTTTAATGATCGCAATATTTACTGTGTTGGGCCTGACAATAATTGTACTTGTTGCAGTGATCTTATCATTGCAAACCCTTAAAAGAACACTATTTGAGGAACAAGCGAAAAGGTTAGCCGAAACAGGAGGAGAGGTTCAAGTATATCAATCCTGGTGGAGCAAAATCAGTTCAACCTTGTGGAATATAAAACCCGTTGAGAAAGAGGCTGACATTATGCTTGACCATGACTATGATGGTATAAAGGAACTTGACAATCATTTACCGCCATGGTGGACTTATTTGTTTTATTTAACGATAGTTTTTGCTGTGGTATATTTACTCATTTACCATGTTTTTAATATAAGCCCGCTAAGTATTGAAGAGTATGAAAATGAAATGGCTGCAGCTGAAGAACAAGCTGCGACCAGAAAAGCATTATTAAGCGAGGAAGGTGGAGTTTCTGATGTGGATATTCAATTTACAGATAACGCTGAGGATCTTGCAAGTGGAGAGAAGATATTTCAAATGCAGTGTATGGCCTGTCATCGTCCGGATGGCGGTGGATTAATTGGCCCGAACCTTACGGATGAGTATTGGTTGCATGGAGGAACGATGTCTGAAATCTACAACACTATTAAAGTGGGTGTTCCGGCAAAAGGAATGATTTCCTGGGAGCCTGTGCTTTCACCACAGGAAATCAGGGATGTAGCATCTTATATCATAACTATACAGGGTTCAAATCCTGAAAATCCTAAAGCGCCCCAGGGTGATAAATTTGAAGGAGATCAGAAAGGTATCGCTACGAGTTAGTAACTAAGTAAAAAACGGATAATAAAGCCGCTTTCTAAGTAGATTTATCATTCATAATGTTAATATTAGGGAAGAGTGAGAAATGGAAGACTTCTATCAATTTGATAATGAGGCCCGGGATCATATTGCAACGGTTGACGAGAAAGGAAACCGGATTTGGATTTACCCCAAAAAACCCAAAGGAAAGTTCACGAATTACCGGTCAGTAGTAGCGTATATCCTTGTGGCTTTATTATTGGCAGGCCCATTCATGAAAATTGGCGGATATCCGTTACTGCTGCTTAATGTCTTCGAACGTAAATTCATAATTTTCGGTACGCCATTCTGGCCACAGGATATGCACCTGTTTGCCATCGCAACAGTCACCTTATTTGTTGCAATAATTTTGTTTACGAGTGTATATGGAAGAATATGGTGTGGGTGGATGTGTCCACAGACAATTTTTATGGAGTCAGTATTTAGAAGAGTAGAATATTGGATTGAAGGAGATGCCAATCAGCAAAGAAAACTAAATGATTCACCCTGGGATGGAAGTAAAATTTTCAAGAAAACATTGAAGCAGTTCATATTTATTCTTATATCCATTCTTATATCCCATACGGTAATGGCATACCTGATTGGAGTTGATCAGGTTAAAGAGCTTGTTACCCACTCTCCGGCAAATAATATTAGTGGATTTGTTGGCCTGGTGTTTTTTACTATTTTATTTTATGGTGTGTTTGCCTACCTCCGTGAGCAGGCTTGTACTGTAGTTTGTCCGTATGGCCGGCTTCAAGGTGTTTTGTTAAATAAGGATTCAATAGTTGTAGCTTATGATTGGTTAAGAGGAGAACCAAGGGGGAGGATAAAAAAAGACGAACGACAGGAATCAAAAGGTGATTGCATTGATTGCAAGCTTTGTGTCCATGCCTGCCCAACAGGGATCGATATCAGGAATGGTACACAATTGGAATGTGTAAACTGTACAGCCTGTATTGATGCATGTGACGATGTAATGGAAAAGGTGGATAAACCAAAAGAACTAATTAAATATGCCTCATATAATGGATTAAAAGAAGGTGAAACAAAAGTATTCACACCCCGGGTATTCGGGTACACTGCAATTCTCGTTCTTCTTATTTCATCACTTGGTTTTTTACTGTCAACCCGTACAGAAATCGAAGCAACGGTACTTCGAGTGCCCGGACAACTTTACCAGAGAATTGGAGGTGGAGTAATTGAAAATGTTTACAATATCCAGTTTATTAACAAGACCTTTGATCCAATTAGCTTACAAGTAGCTGTAATGGATCAAATGGGAGATATTTTCAGGGTTGGAGGTGAGGAAACTATCCTGGTTCCTGGAAATGAATCTGAAGAGGGGGTCTTCTTCGTGAGAATAGAAGGCTCCAAACTAACGGGATATAAAACGAAAATTTATATAGAGGTAGCTCTGGATGGGGTAGTAATTGATGAAGTAAAAACAAATTTTCTGGGTCCTGCAACCGTTTCAAAATGAATTGGGGAGTAAAAATCACATTGGCATTTATTGTATTTGCAATCATTATGATTACCATGGTAGTGATTAGTATCAACCAGGATGTGAATCTTGTAGCACATGACTATTATAAACAGGAGATTGCCTATGAATCTCAGATTGAACGGATAAAAAATGCAAAGAACCTGGATTTTCCTCCGTCTATAGATTTTGATAAGGAAGTAAATAGCGTTGTTATTACTTTCCCAGTTTCCCTGGGAAACCAAATTAAAGCCGGTACAGTTTTACTTTATCGCCCCTCAGATCAAAGAAAGGATGTTAAGGCAAAACTTGCCCTTGACCACAATAATCAATTTAAAATTTCAATGACTGACCGTAAAAAGGGGAATTGGCTTATTAAGCTGACCTGGAGCGACAGCCAGAAGGAGTATTATTATGAAAAACAATTTGTTTATTAAGCTATAAACCGATGCTGTGGACAGCTTTTCTACTTGGCCTGTTTGGAGGTCTGCATTGTGTAGGCATGTGTGGTCCGATAGCGATTGCATTGCCCAGGCAAAATAATGTGACAACTGAGTTATTAGCAAAATCGCTTTATAATTCGGGGAGGGTAATTACATATATGTTAATGGGATTGTTGATAGGTATTCTGGGCTCAGGAATCAATATTGCCGGATATCAACAGGGTTTATCTATTTTTTCAGGGGCATTACTGATAAGTTTAATCCTACTTACGGGTTTTAAAAATCTGGAGCTTACTTTTTTCAGGCCCATGATAAAACTGGCTAATAAACTAAAGACAGCATTCGGAAAATTCATAAAAAAGAAATCACCCGGCGCAACATTTATGATTGGACTACTCAATGGTTTACTACCCTGTGGCTTGGTGTATATCGCCTTAGCTGCTTCCATGGCAGCAGGAAGTATTATTGAGAGTGTATTGTATATGGGTGTATTTGGTCTGGGCACAGTCCCAATGATGTTTGCTGTTGCATTTGGGGGCTCAATTTTAAGTACTCAAGTGCGGCAGAAAATCTATAGGGTAGTTCCTGTTTTTGTTCTGCTCCTTGGCACATTATTTATTCTTCGTGGATTAAACCTTGGAATTCCATTTGTTAGTCCTCGTATTAATTCCACACAAATGGAACAACTTGAGATGTGTGCTCCTGAATAGATGAAGAAATAAATTAACCCTGGTTAAGTGTAGCTACTATCTTTGTTTTTGCAGCTCTTACTGTATTTATACTAACAGTTGCCAGGGAAACTATAATCGAAAATCCCATTGAAACAATAAATACATAGGCACCGGGCTCAACTTTGTACTCGAATCCTTTCAACCATTGACCAAGGATGAGGTATGCTGCCGGCCATGCAATAAGTCCGGCAAGGCCAACGATTACTAGATACTCTCTGTTGATTACGTACAGTATTTCGCGGATGGAGGCACCATTGATTTTCCTTATACCGATTTCCTTTTTACGGATTTCAGAAGTATAAAATGAAAGTGCGAATATGCCCATTAGCGACAGGGATGTTGTTATTATGGCAAATATTCCAAATAACCTGCTTGTCAAAATATCCTGGCGGTAAAGATTGTTAATTTGATCCTCAAGAAAATGAAATTCAAAGGGAAAGTAAGGGAATTGGGCTGAAAATAGTTTTTCAATAGCAGCAATATCAGGGTTTTTGTCCTGGCTGAATCGGATTAGTATCATGGTATTTATGGGTTTGTACATAATAACCACAGGTTGTACTTTTTGATGCAATGATTTAAAATGAGCATTCTTTATTACCCCAACTATTTTGGCTTCACTTGTTCCTCCGGGCAAATTGAATGGAAGGCGAACTGTCATATTTATCACATTGCCCACTGGTTGCAATTGCCGTAAAAGTGCTTCATTGATTATGATTTCGTTTTTTTGCCTACCTCCAGCTAAGCCACTACCTTCCAATATTTCTATTTCAAGTGCGGATGTAAATTTTTCATCTGCATAAAAATACTTAACCAGTACCTGTTCGGGTTTGATATCATCTTCCTTAAAAAAGTAAAAGGAAGTCAATGTTTCCTTTTCGTCACCAGGAATCAGGTTAGAAGTTCCTGCAGAAACAACATATGCAAGTCTGGCTACCTCACTAATGAAATTCCCCCTGCTTTCCGGCGTGTAATCCGGAAGCTTGATGGTCATTATATGCGTTGGATTATAACCCAGGTCTTTATTGTTAACGTAATTTATTTGCCGATTAATTGCCCAGGTACAGATGATCAGAAGTATGGAAATTGTGAATTGAATAAATAGCAATATCCGTCTCTTAGTGAGTTTGTTACCCGGATTATGAATATTTCCTGCAAGGGTTTCGGCTACGGTAAATTTAGTCATATAAAATACCGGGTATACACTCCCCATCAATCCAATGCCTGCAACCACCACGGAAATAAAAATTAAAAGTTGCCAATCAAAAATTGATATGTCATATATATGTGTATCTGTAATAAAATGGACATAGGGGATCAATTTGTCAATAACAATGAGGCTTAAAAACACTCCAAAAAATACCAGTAGGATCGATTCTACTATAAATTGCCATATTAGTTCCCTCCGATAAGAACCAATCGCTTTTCGTATGGCAATTTCCTTTGATCTCTTTATCGTCCTGGCAGTTGACATGTTGGTATAATTGATACCTGCAATTATGAGCATGAAAAACCCGATAATAATTAGTGCAATATCAATCGATTTATTCCCATTTATACCAAGCTCTCCCTGCAGGTGTGATTCAAGATAGATTTCTTCAAGTGGTTGTAAAAAAAATGTACACGAGCTGTTACTTGCTGAAAAAAAAGGTTCCATTGATTCTTTGTAAATCAATTCTATCTGATCGTTTATTTCAACAACCGTTTTGTTTGTTTTGATATATGTATAATCCGAAAAAGTTATCCATTGTTTATCTGGGTTGTGCAATATCAATCCTGAAAAATTCAAATGTGAATACAGGGGGTCCTCAACTATTCCTGAAACTACTTTATAGGATTTGCCAAAACGGATTTTTTCTCCAATCGGATGCTCATAATTAAAGAGCTTTAAAGCAAGGGATTGTGTGAGTATAATGGTGTTTTCATCAAGTAATGGATCAATTTCTCCCGCTTCCAGATTTAGTGGAAACAGTTCAAAAAAGGAAGGATCTACGGCGTAAATATCTTTCTCATTGAACAGTTTGGCCCCTATTCCAAGCGGGATACCCGGTTGTGTGCTTATCCGGCAGCTAACCACTCCCTTTAATGATGGACCCAGTGCGGCCGGTGAAGTTGGAGAGGTAATTGTATTTCCATTGATAATCGCTTTGGATGCAATACGATATACGGGTGTTTGAGTATTATAATTGTCAAATGAAAACTCATTTCTAAGGTACAGAAACAAAAGGATGGAGGAAGTAATGGACAGAGTAATACCAAACAGATTCACCAGACTATAAATATTCTGATGCCGAAGTTGTCGCAGGGCAATTTTTATATAGCTTCTTAACATATCCAACCAGCTATCTGTTTACAACAATAAACATACCCATGCAAAAAAAGTGTCGTAATACGCCAGAATCGGAAATTGTATTATTTATATGTTCAGGAAGGAACAAATATTTGTACGATTATGAACAATCGCTTTTAAAATATGATTTGAATATTGGAATATTGTTTAATTTCTTGAGTCTACAATCTTTCCAATTCCGGAAACATTCTTGTTGACCTTGTTAGGATCACCCCGGTATTCAATTCCTCCTATACCACTTACGGTTGCTGACAGGTTGCCTGTCACATTAACTTTAGCACCGCCTACGCCACTTATTGTTACTTCTGCATTTTTTGTTTCCAGGGAGGAGCCGTTAAATGATCCGGCACCACTCATAGTAACTTTTAGTTCATCGGTGGTACCCACAATATCTAACATTCCTGCTCCCGAAAGCATTACATCGAGGTAAATAACGTTGAGTTCCATTTCCATAACACCCGCACCCGACATACTTACATCCAGACGTTCTGTATTCAGGGGCCCTTCTGTGTAAATGCCACATGCTCCACTTACAGATATTCGATCGATTTCTGTATAGGAAACCATGATTTTAATTCCATTCTTACTTCGGATTCTTTCAGTTGTGTAAATAGAAAGGATATTGCGGTGCGAATCTACTTCAATATATTCGAGGAGGTTTTCATCAACTTTTATCACTACTCCCGGTTGATCGCCCTTTTCAAGAATCACTTCAAAGTTACCTTCGAGATGAAGGCTTGTAAATGGTTCAACACGCTGTGTATTGACAACAATTTCGCCATTCCCATTTTTATAAAATATTGCATCACATCCCTGCAATAAAATGGCAGTTGCCAGT
>CAZONK010000053.1:0-16086 GCA_964581095.1 uncultured Roseivirgaceae bacterium | reverse complement strand
AAAACCGCACTTTTAATACTTTGTTTTAGTCAAAATAGGGCTGAGTAGTTACAGAAGATTTAATATTTTAACCCAGAATTTTCATTAGGGTTTTGTCCCAAAAGGATGCCTTTGGCAAAGTAATTTGATCATATAATAGAATGTCTAATGACAATTCTGGGATAATATAAATCAAGCGAAGAAACGTCATTATCGGACCCGCCTGCGGCTGGCAGAATTATCCCGATGATACCAAACTACGAAGTTTTAAATGATTTATAGTGGTGAATTACCATAACCGGGAATGAATTTTTCTAATTCACCAATCATTCGTACCTTCTTTTGATCCTGTAATAAAATAATTGTACTTGAATTTGTTGTTTATATTGTACATATTTGTGTACATGAAAGCAATATCAATTTCGTTATTACGAAAAAACATAAGTAGTTATTTCCGACAGGTTCGTGAATCATCAGAAGTAATAATTGTTCCGGGAGTCAAGGAAGAAGAAGCCATAGTAATCATGAGTTTATCAGAATATAATAGTTACAAGGAGACTGAATACCTGCTAGCAACAGAAACAAATCGTGAAGCATTGGCAGAATCGATTGAACAATATGAGAAAGGCGAAACAGTCTCTGTAAAGCTTTCTGATCTTAAATGAAAATAACCTTCACGAAAAAGGGATTAAAAGAATTTGAGTATTGGAAAAATAACAACAAATCAATTTCAACAAAGATTGTTGCACTTCTTGAAGATATAGTTACAAATGACCCTTATAATGGAATCGGAAAACCAGAACCATTGAAGCACTCTTTGAAAGGTTATTGGTCAAGACGAATTAACCACGAACATCGACTTGTCTATAAGATAATAGGAAATAAAAATGTAAGACAGGAATGTATTGTTATTCAATGCCGCTATCATTATTAGCAAGATTTGACCATCCAGATTGGGTCAGATATGAAATAAAAGCATACCTACTTTTGATATTCCACTTTTCTATTCCCAAATTATATTAAATTTCTTTGATAATGGAACAATTTTGCATTACTTGAAAATAAAACCCTGAAGATTATGCGTTCACTATTTATCCCGCTTGTATTTATCATTTTTTATTTCAACGCCACTGCCCAAAAACTTACCGGTGAAATCATTGATACCAGCAAGGGAATGTTGGTTTTGCATCCGATTCTACATGGTACCCTGGCTATGGAGTGGAATGAAAAAGTAATCTATATTGATCCTTATGGCGGTGCGAAGTCCCTTGCAGGGTTACCTGATCCGGACCTGATACTGATCACCGACATCCACGGAGATCATTTAAATCATGAAGCATTGGCGGTATTGAATACAGATAATACAAAATTCATTGTTCCCCAGGCGGTTGCAGATAAAATTGAGGAAAAATATAAACAAAATATCGAGGTATTGTCAAATGGAAATGAAATAAAATGGGAAGGAATTACGGTAAAGGCAATTCCAATGTATAATTTACCCGATGATTCGACATCCAGACATTCCAAAGGCAGGGGGAATGGATATGTAATAACAATGGGTGGGAAAAATGTTTATGTATCGGGTGATACGGAAGATATTCCGGAAATGAGAAATTTAAAAAAGATTGACGTGGCATTCGTTTGTATGAACCAGCCTTTTACAATGACTGTAGCCCAGGCTGCTGATGCGGTTCTTGAATTTAAACCGACAATTGTTTATCCATACCATTATAGGGGAAGAAATGGGTTGAGTGATGTGACTAAGTTTAAGCAACTCGTGAATGATGGAAATACGAAGATAGAGGTCCGTCTTGAGAATTGGTATCCTGAAAATTAAAATAAGGACTTTTCCTGTTGTAGATCTCAGGCTATTTTGAACGCAGGGAAAAAGTTATATCAAATCCTTCTTGTCTGAAATTCTATTATTTACCCAATGCATAATGTAAATGAAGATTGAAAACAAGATGAGTGAGCCAAACTGATGTATAACCCCCAGAACGACCGGCACCTGATAGATTAATGTATAGATACCAAGAATTATCTGCACAATCACAACCAGTGCAAGTGCATCAATGGATATGTTATTTGCCTTTTCCTTTCTTGAAATGTACACGAAATAAAAGATGAGTAACCCAACAATGAGTCCAAGTGTACGATGGATAAACTGGACACTGGTAACATTATTCAGGAGGCTTGAGATCCCTTCCCTTTGGAGAGCATTCCAAACTTCTCCTGGAATGAGTACACCATTCATCAGGGGCCAGGTGTTGTAATATAAGCCTGCTTTTAACCCGGCAACAAAAGCTCCATAGACTATTTGTACTATTAGCAGAGCAAAGGCTGCATATAGGACCTTTTTTAAATGCCCTGGAAAAGCACTTGGGAGAGAATCGGCGGATTTAAGATCCAATGCGATCCAGAGGGAATAACCAGAGGCAGTAAACGCCGCTATTAAGTGTATTGCAAGCCGTAGATGGCTTACATGCGGGTCATTCACAAGTCCACTCTTGACCATAAACCATCCAAGGAATCCCTGGAATGCACCAATTATAAATAAAATTATCAGTTTTTTTAATAAATTTCCCGATATCCTATTTTGAATTAGAAAAAATAGAAAAGGGATGATGAAGGCCAAACCAATCAAGCGACCCAGCATCCTGTGAATATATTCCCACCAGAATATAGATTTGAACTCCTCAAGTGTAAAATGCTTGTTTACTATCATATATTCCGGAAATGCTTTGTACTTGTCAAATATATCCTGCCACTGGGACTCATTCAGTGGGGGTACACTTCCCATGATGAGCTTCCACTCAACCATCGACAACCCTGATTGGGTCAGACGTGTAATACCACCAATAATGACCATTGCTGCAATTAAAAAACAACCGGTCAGTAGCCAGGCAAATATTGGTTTATGTGCTTTTTGCATTTGAGGTGCAAAAATAGAATTACATCGTTTAAAATTGCCATTGATGTACCTATTACTTTATTTTCATGGGATTTAGGATACTTCTGCGAAATCCTGTTGATGGAGGGGCTAATTATCAATAATTTGGAGCATCATACTGATTCCCAAAAAAACTATATTACGGATTCGTTCGTTTTATCTACATAACCAATTATCTAAATGCTACCAGTGTTCCATAGAAAGGATTGTATATATATATTGCTAATAGCTGTATTGTTTTTTGGAAGCTGCAAAAAGGAGGATCCCGCACCGGTCGATGTTTTTGTTGGAAATTTCTTACTTGAAGAAGTGATTGAGGAATTTAAGCCAACGGGTTCTCAAACCGGGAGTTTTATTGCGCCGTCACAATTTGAAGTAACAAAATCAGATTTTCTCGATCCATCAACAGGAGAAAGAATTACCGCTTATAAGTTTTTATATGATGATAAATTTTTGGGCCTGGCTTCCACGGAAGATAATATTATCGTTGGTACTTCTACTTGTCCTAATGCTTCCGATTTAAAAGCCGTATCCATCACATACATGCAGGCGGATCTTGTATATCAACTTCATATGGTTAATTGTGAGGGTAGGGAAGTACTTGCAAACTACAAGAAAGAAAGTTTATAGACATTAGATTATCTAATTTTCCATTTAGTTATACTAATGAGAGTCTATAAACTCGGTGTCTGATTCAGAATGTTTGCTATCAAGGCTTGCGACCGCGTGTCGCCTAAAGCTTTAGCGGAGGCACAAGTCAAAAAAAACGGAGTTTACTGGTGTAATCGAGTACTTTTTTGACAAGCGTAACGCAGATAGCGGACTTTATGGACAGACACTAATAAACAAGGTTGTTCATCGCTAACTGCGAACTGAAAACTGCAAAACTGATAATTTGGTATCAAATTTGACAACTGTAGTAGTAAACATACTGCTATGAAAACTCCATTTCGCTTCGGGTACATTTTGACATCGCTCGCATTGATTGTATTCTTACTGGGAGGGTGTGAAATAATTTTTGAAGAGGTAATTGTATTTGATCAAAGGGAATTAATTGTTGGGTCTTATGAAATTGATGAATACAGCGAAACGGATGGGCGGAGCTTTTATTATGATTTGGAAATTTATAAATCTGTTTATGAAAATCAGTCAGTGATAATCTACAATTTGTATGATGCAGATACAGAAATTGTTGCCCATGTTTATAACAATGGTAAGAAAATAAGGATTCTGCGACAAAGAATACTGGATTTTGAATTCGAAGGGGTCGGAACATTATATGGTTCCGGTGAATTATCGCTTACCTATACAGTACATGATTTAAAACCCCGCTCTAATTTTGTTGATTTTCTAAGTGCAACCGGTTGGAAATATTAACTGTAGGATTAAAACATAGAAACATAGATAAAACACTACATTAACCATTTGAATCAAAAATTTACCATGATATCAGATATTTTGTATTTGTATAGGAAAGATTATTTATGTTTGACGGTATATAATATGATACACTAACCACAAACAATTGAAAAACATTAAAATATTGATGATTCTGCTCCTGTCGGTGACATTATCCGGAGCATTTGCACAAAAACCCAAACAATATTCATCCTCTGATATCTATCTGAAATTAAGAAAACTGAATGTGCTTGGAAATGTTTTGTATGTAGCGGCACATCCGGATGATGAAAATACCAGGATAATAGCCTACATGAGTAATGGTGCCCTTGTAAATGCTGCTTATTTGTCGATGACCAGGGGTGATGGCGGGCAAAACCTTATCGGTCCGGAGATTAGAGAACAGTTAGGGATTATAAGAACACAGGAATTACTGGCAGCAAGGAGGATTGATGGCGGACGGCAATTCTTTACCCGGGCGAATGATTTTGGTTATTCAAAAAATACAAAAGAAACACAGAAAATCTGGCAAAGGGAAGAGGTACTTGGCGACGTGGTATGGACCTTCAGAACATTCCGACCGGATATTATCCTTTTACGTTTTCCACCTGATAAAAGGGCCGGACATGGCCATCATACAACATCTGCAATTCTTGCAATTGAAGCTTTTAAACTTGCCGCTGACCCAAATGCCTACCCAACACAATTGAAGTATGTAGATACGTGGAAACCAGGTAAAATATTCATGAACACGGGGCGTTGGTGGAACACCTCCATTAGTGCGGATGATGAAGGGGTTGTTGCATTAGATGTGGGGCAATTTAATTCATCATTAGGTATATCCTATTCTGAAATGGCTGCAATAAGCAGGAGTCAGCATAAAAGCCAGGGATTTGGTTCCTCGGGAACTCGTGGAGAACAAATTGAATTCCTGGAATACATCGATGGAGTTGATACTGAAGAATTATTTGATGGGATCGATTTTGGATGGAATCGTGTAAAGGGAGGAATAGCAATACAAAAAAAGGTAATGAATCTAATTGATAATTATAATATTCAAAATCCTTCTGCCAGCATTCCTTCATTAATAGACCTCAGAAAAGATGTTGAAAAGATTGACGATAAATTTTGGAAAGGTAAAAAATTACAGGAAATCAACGATCTTCTGGCAGCTTGTGCCGGTCTGTACCTCGAAGCTACCGCAGACGCTTATAATGTTGTACCCGGACAAAAAGTAAATGTAAAAATGGAACTTACAAACCGCTCTGATTTTAAAATCAGTCTTGAGAATTATCAATATTCAGAATCATCTACACCCGTTGTTGAGCATATTGATTTAAATTCAAATGAACCCGAATACATTAATTCAAAATTTACAGTTGGTACAGATATGGGTATTTCCAATCCATACTGGCTTAATAAAAAAGGAACCCTGGGCATGTATGCCGTTGATGATCAACAATTGATTGGCAAACCAGAGAATGATCCTGTATTTGAGGTGGACCTGACCCTTTCTTTTGATAATTCTAAAATTATTTATACAATCCCAATCGTTTATAAGTGGAATGACCGGGTAAAGGGTGAGCAGCAGAGAAGGGTAGAAGTTGCACCTCCGGCAATGGTATCAATGAATAATCCGGTATTGATTTTTGCTGATAACAATCCTAAAAAAGTAGAAGTGAAAGTGCTGGCAAGTATTGATAGCCTTGAAGCTCATATTTCACTGAATGTGCCTTCTTCATGGAAAGCAGAGCCTGGCAACCAAATTGTTTCAATAGAAAAGAAAGAATTGGAAAAGATTGTATCCTTTCTGATCTATCCTCCTCCAAATCAGCAAGAGGGGATGGTAGTGGTAGAAGCAGAAGTTAATGGCAAAACGTATTCTTCCAGCAGAACACTGATCTCATACGATCATATACCCATTCAAACACTATTTCCAAAAGCCGAGGCAAAGCTCGTTAGGCTTGATATTAAAAAGGAAGGAGCAGTTATTGGTTATTTACAGGGGGCTGGTGATGCGGTACCCCAAAGCCTTCAGGCAATAGGATACACTGTTTGGGAAATGTCAATTGAGGATATAACACCTGACAACTTAAAAACGTTAGATGCCATGATTATGGGCATCAGATCATTAAACACTCATCCAGATTTGAAAAATTACAAAAATATGCTAATGGACTATGTTGAGAAGGGTGGAAATCTGATCTACCAGTACAACACAACACGGGGAATAAATTGGGAGGACTTTGCTCCATACGAATTGAAATTTACAGGACGTTCCTCAGATAGCAGGGTATCAGTGGAGGAAGCTGAAATACGGATGTTAATTCCAAACCATCCCGTACTAAATTACCCAAACAAAATAGGAGACAGCGATTTTGATGGCTGGGTTCAGGAGCGTGGATTGTATTTCCCGAGTGAATGGGCAAACGAGTATGAAGCAATATTATCAAGCAACGACCCTGGAGAGGAACCAAAGGATGGAGGATTGCTTGTGGCTAAGTATGGTAAAGGGTATTTTGTGTACACGGGGTATTCATGGTTTCGGGAGTTACCGGCCGGAGTCCCCGGCGCATACCGGTTATTTGCAAACATCGTATCCCTGGGGAAAGAGCAAAAACCAGCATCTGTTAAACTGAAATCTGATAATTAATTAACCTGATCATCTAAATATTATCTACATGAAAACCAATCAAGAGGAAAAAGAGTTTGTTGAGGAAGATCCTCCGATTCTGAATTCCTGGAAAAATATATATTCCCTGGTACTGGCTACACTTGTAATCTTGTTATTGATTTTTTATTATATAACCACGACTCTTTCATGAATGGAATTGATTGGGCAATTCTTTTCGGAACGCTGATTTTTATCGTTTCCTATGGCGTTTATAAAACGAGGGGAAGTAAAGATATTGATTCCTATCTATTGGGTGACAAGAGCCTGAAATGGTGGGGAATTGGGTTATCTGTAATGGCCACTCAGGCGAGCGCTATTACCTTTCTATCCACTCCCGGTCAGGCTTTTGATGATGGTATGCGTTTTATTCAGACGTATTTTGGTTTACCCATCGCGATGGTAATTATTTCTGTCACCTTTATTCCAATGTATTATCGATTGAAAGTTTATACTGCCTACGAATTTCTTGAAAATAGATTTGATTTAAAAACAAGGACGTTGACCTCCTTCCTGTTTCTAATCCAGCGGGGCCTTGGTGCCGGTATTACTATTTATGCTCCGTCATTGATACTATCCTCAATTTTAGGATGGAATTTATTTTTTACAACCATTCTCATAGGCACACTGGTAATAATTTACACGGTTGCCGGAGGAACAAAAGCAGTAAGCCAGACGCAAAAGCAGCAGATGGCAGTAATGATGGGAGGAATGATATTCGCTGGTTTTATGGTAATATCTATGCTCCCTGAGGATGTTTCATTTGGAAATGCCGTGAGTGTAGCGGGCAAATTAGGGAAGCTTAACCTTGTAAGCCTTGAATTTAATATTTCTGACAGGTATAACATATGGTCAGGTTTGATTGGAGGTTTGTTTCTCTCACTTTCTTATTTTGGGACCGACCAGTCGCAGGTGTCACGCTACCTGTCGGGAAAATCTATAACAGAAAGCCGTCTTGGGTTGATGTTCAATGCATTGCTAAAAATTCCTATGCAATTCATCATCTTATTTATTGGGGTGATGGTTTTTGTATTTTATCTTTTCATCCAACCTCCGATTTACTTCAACAACACAGAAGTAGATGATGTAAAATCTTCAGTTTACAAATCTGATTTTGAATTGCTGGAACAGAAACACACGCAATTATTTGAAACTAAAAAGAAACAAACATATGATCTGGTGGAAGCGATACGATCTGACGACCAGGTATCAATATCCGAAATAAAAAGCAAGATTGCCCAAACAGATGAGGCTTCAAAAATGCTAAAAGAGGATGCTGTTGAAATAATTAAAAAGGTAAATCCGGATGCATCTTCAAGGGACACCGATTATGTGTTTATAACATTTGTAATGAACCACTTACCCCATGGAGTGATTGGGTTACTTTTGGCAGTTATCTTTTCAGCAGCCATGTCTTCCTCTTCTTCGGAATTGAATGCCCTCGCCTCCACCAGCACTGTGGATATATATAAGCGAAGCATTTCCAAAGAAAAGTCAGATACTCATTACTTAAGGGCTTCAAAACTGATTACTTTTCTATGGGGTGTGTTCGCGATTTTATTCGCAATGTTTGCTTCTAAAGCCGAAAATCTGATCCAGTTTGTTAATATTGTTGGTTCTATTTTTTATGGTACGATACTTGGAATATTTCTCATTGCATTTTATATCAAATATATAAAGGGAACAGCGGTGTTCCTGGCAGCAGTTATCGCACAGATTATCGTTTTATATTTGTATTTTTTTACAGATATAGCATTTTTGTTATATAATATTATTGGATGTGTAATTGTAATTGGTATTGCATTTATTATTCAAATATTCAGTAAACGGCTTAATTAGAATAGGTTAATGTTGTAATTTGGCGCAGCATAATTTGAAAATTTTACAATATGAAAAAAATAATAATGATTTGTGGCATGCTTGTAATAATGGTTACAGGCGAAGTATGGGCCCAAACGGATTTGCAACCAACAGTTGGTTATCAACTTGCAGGAAGGTTTAAGTTTTATGAAGGGGATATAAAATTGAGTAATGGTATGAATTATGGAATTACCCTGGATCACGAAATTCAACCTGGTATCATGCTCGAGTTATACTACACACAATTAAATACGGATGCTGTGTGGCAGCCTGCCGCTCCCGTATATGAGAATTTATTACCAGAAAACTTTAAAACTGATGTCCACTATTTTCAATTGGGTGGATTAAAATACATAGATAATGGTAATGTTCAACCGTTTGGAGCATTTACACTTGGTGCCACCTGGTTTCATAGTTATGAATCAGATAAACCAAGTGAGGGAGTCGACAATACTTTTTTCTCCATTACATTGGGGGGAGGAGTTAAAGTTATGTTTTCTGAAAAAATTGGAATTCGTCTTCAGGCCCGATTGCAATTACCAATGTACTTTAATGGCCTTTTTCTTGGGGTTGGTACCGGTGGCGCCTCTCTGGGAGCATCAGCTCGTATTCCAATTGTTCAGGGTGATTTTACCGGTGGTCTTGTTTTTAGATTGGGAGAATAATCCAGATCCCAGGATTTCAATAAGCATCATAAACTCGTTGTGCTAGTAACGGCACAACGAGTTTTTTGTTTTTACATAATACGATTTATAATTTCTGGCTTTCGGATCGGTACAACCCTCAAGGTTGAGTAACTCTACTTTTCGAAATTGTGTAGGATGGCTTTCAGCCTGCAAAGCTATATAACCCGAAGTAAGCAACGTGCCATCATGCATTTCGTTCCCTTCGTAACCACTCACATTGCCTCCACCAATTTGTGGTTTTGTGTATTCAATTACGGTTTCCCCATTTATAATGTGTTGGATTAGAGAATCACCAAGCACAAGTACTTCAACAGTTACCCATTGATCACCGTGGTAAGTTTTTGAGTTTGAATTTACACAGTGGGGTGTAAACAGTTTGCCATCCATTACTACATTGGTTCCGGGGGTGCATAAGTTTGCGTTGGTGCGTTTATCTTTACCATTACCACCCAATAGCTGGACTTCAATTGAATATGGAAAATCCTGGTCAAGGCCCATGCTTTTAGCCGATTGGCTATGCAGCATGATGCCATTGTTTCTGTAAGCCCATCCGGGACCATTGGGGACCTGGTCACCAATAAAACGGTATTCAACTAAAATACGGTAGTAAGAATAAGGTGTGTTGTAGAATATATGTCCGAATTCTTCCTGAAAACCAGAATATTCGTCATAATTGACTGATAACAACCCGTCTTTGACACCAAAAGTATTTTTATAATTTTCGTTGAGTTCTGAACCCCTGATTTTCAGATCCCAGCCATCGAGGTTTTCACCATTAAATAGTTGGACCCATTCTTCTTTGCCGGCAGTATCCTGGGATATAGAATTTAGTGAAATAGAAAATAAAAGTAAGCTTACAAGTAAAGTTTTCATGGTTATAAAGGTAATTGCTATCCAATTTATTTCTTCTTATTTGATCTGTTTTTAATCTAAGTTTTTTTTCGCATCCTATAGCAGGATATTGTTGAATCTTAAACATCAATATCTTGTAACAAAAAAAGGTATCCCTGAGATACCTTTTTTTGTTGAAATGGTTAATATTTAATTACTCCCACGTTTTGGGCACTTCTACATTGAGTTTCCAGGAGGTGTTTTCCCAGGAAAATACGATGCTTGCTGTTGTGCTCTCTTTCCCGATATCACCAATTTGAAAAGTTAGTGTTTCAACTTTCGGATTGGTGTTATATGAAGCAACTTCAAATTTTACCAATTCCTTACTTTCGTCATAATTCGAGACCCTTCCACCCAGGGATGTATCTGTATATAGCATTACAGACCATTTTTTGTTCCCGGGGATAGAATAAATCAGGTATTCACCTGCCGGAATACTTTTTCCTTCTACGGTTACGTCTGTGCTGAAAGAAATTTTGGTACCGGAATTAGCTCCTGTACGCCAAATTTTATCAACAGGGGTAAGTTCCTCAAACATACTCCTCCCTTTCAAACCGGGCCGGTAATAGTTTATTGTTATGTCCGTTTGTCCAATTCGCTGCCTGACTGTACTTTCCGGGCTTGGTTGAGGTTTGGATTGGGCAAATACCGTTGCTGATAAAAAAACGAATAAAATAATCGAAGCAGTCTTTTTCATATTATTTAAGGCTGGCGATTAAATCTTCATTTCTTTTGATGTAGCCAAAATCACCACCATCGTTATTTTTAGCTATTTCTATTGATTTTTCAGCAGTTGCTTTTGCGCCTTTAGTATCACCCGTAGCTTTCTGGATCTGTGCCATTAAATGGAGGTTCCAAAACTGACTCTCATACGATGGATCAGCAGCAAAATACATTGTAATCCATTCCAAAGCTTTCTTGGAGTCTTTACCGCTATTAAAATAATAATTTGCAGCAGCGACATAGTTTTGAGGATTTACTTTTGTGTTAGCTTCTATTTGTTTCATCACAATTTCATCGAAGTTAACTGTAAAAGGCACTTTTACACTGGTGTTAGCCCAGGCAAGTTCAATCGCAGCGCCCGTATTGTCAGCTGCTATGTCAGAGATATTAAAAGTAAGTGCTTCAACAGGTTCTGTCAGTTTTGTGGGTTTTATATCTACCTTTATCACCGCATCCTCTTCTTTGAATGCAGACATATTTCCACCAATGGATTTATCACCGTAAAAAATTACGGTCCACTGGTTCGCACCAGGAGTTGCAAGAATCATATACTCACCTTCAGGCAGTGTCTTGCCGTTAATCATGATATCTGTACTGATGGTCATTATCGTACCTGCGTTGGCACCTGCACGCCAGAGCTGACCATAAGGTTGAAGGAAATCTTCACCTTCACCGAAAATTTTTCTCCCTTTTACTTTGGGACGCGAGTAAGTAATTTCTACATCTGTCAGTCCTATTTTTGAGGACACTTTTCCGGCAGGGCTAGGTGCAGGAATAGTAATTTGAGCCTGTAATTCTGCCGTAGCAAAAATCATAAGAAGGCTGATCATTGAAATTGCAATCTTTTTCATCTTTATTCGTGGTTAGAGTTAGTACTGTTTTTAAAGTTTAATAAATTGTAGTTACGAAATTATAAAATCCAGTATATATGTGGCTATCAGGGATGCACATTTAAATGATTTTACCTAAAAAATTTTATTTGACTGGTCATGTAACGGAAATTGCCAGGAATCTATTGGGCAAAATCCTTTATACTTCCTTTGACAATGAATTGACAGCAGGTATAATAGTTGAAACAGAAGCATACTGCGGAGCTACTGACAAAGCAAGTCATGCCTTTAAAAACAAATTAACTTCCCGTACAATTACCATGTTTGGACACCCGGGCAGGGCTTATATATATCTTTGTTATGGTATACATAGTTTGTTCAACGTTGTTACTAACAAAAAAGGAAAAGCTGATGCTGTATTGATTCGGGCTATTGAACCTGTAGTTGGATTGGAAACTATGAAAATGAGGAGGAATTACACTGGTAATTTAATAAATTTAACTTCAGGACCCGGTAAATTAACAAAAGCTTTAAAAATTGATCGAATCCAAAATAGCAACGACCTGACATCCAAATCGAACGGGCTTTGGTTAGAATTTAATAATAGTGAATCCCGACCAATAATTGAACATTCTAAAAGAATTGGGGTAGATTATGCAGGCGCTGATGCAGATTTATTGTGGAGGTTTTATATAAAAAATAACGCATGGGTGAGTCAATGAACTTTCTCCATTTGAAATTAGAAAAGCAATGAACAATATTTTATGTCCGATTGATTTCTCAGATGCAAGTATTAATGCACTTGAATTTGCAGTTAAAATTGCAGAAGTCCATAGTTCAACTGTAAAGTTGATACATGTGATAACAGAAGAAGAATATGCAGATGAATTAAGATTTGGTGATAAAAGTGGTTATGAGGAAATTGAAAATAAGTTTAAACAAAAATTAAAAACGATTTCGGAGGAGATCAATAAATCACAATCCTCCAGGTATGATATATGTAATTGCGAAGTAGTAAAAGGAAAGTTAATTGATAGGATTAAGGAATTAATAAAACAATACAAAATTTCACTGGTTGTGATGGGAACCAGTGGAGTCGGTGATATAAAAGAAGCCAGAATTGGCAGCAATACATCCCAGGTGGTCGAAAATACAAGTGTCCCAATTTTGTGTGTTCCCAAAACCGCTACGTATGCAGGGTTTTCATATATTATATACGGTTCAGAATTTGACGAGGAGGACAGAACATATTTGCAACCAATTCTCAACTTTGCAACTGCCTTTGATTCCAGGATTTATGTTGTGCATATTTCTTCAGGCAGCAAGAAATTGGACGAAAGCGATTATCTTGATTATGTCAATGATGTCCGATCGTATTTCGTGTATGAAAAGTTGAGTTTTGAACAATTTACTACTGATTCGGATACCGCAATTGCCCTTGAACATGTTTTGAATAAACACAACGCAAACCTCCTGATCCTGGTCCACAAAAACAGGAATTTCATGAATAGCCTGTTTCATAAAAGTTTGACAAAAAAAATGTCATACATGACTAATTTTCCTCTTTTGGTTCTGAGAAATTAAGTGATCGGCAGTCACTTTTGATATAATTGGCTATAATTTTGCCTGAGTATATCTATACGGTAGCCCTATGTCGAGATTACTATTCATTTTGTACTTTTTAGTAAGCAATTTTGTAGCTATTTGTCAACAATACCCGTATTCAAAGCTGAACTCTTCAGCAGATGAGTTGAATCCGATAGTCTCAGATGATGGGTCATATATCTACTTCATCAGGCGATATCATCCGGATAATCAGGCCGGAATGCGGGATCCCGGGGATATCTGGCGTAGTTCATTGGATACTTTCAATATTGTTGATGAGCATATTAAAGTACCTATTAATAACAAACAGTTTAATGGAGTAATTGGATTTCTCGATGGAGGGCAAAAAGTGTATTTATACGAGCACTATCAACCTGGGGGAGGACCGGCAAGAACCCAGGGTATATCAGTAGCGAGGATTAATGAATCTGGCTGGTCCCAGCCAGGAAGGGTTGAGATAAAGTATTTCTATAACAAATCAGAGGACATCAGTATTGCATTGTCAGAAGACGGAAATATCATGTTGTTATCCCTTGAATCGTATGGTACACATGGTGCCGAAGATTTGTATGTAAGTTTCAGGACCGGAACAGATGTGTGGACGGAACCTAAAAACCTTGGAGGCGTTGTTAATACAAAATTTCAGGAAATGACCCCTTACCTGGCGCCCGATAATAAAACAATGTTTTTTGCTTCAAACGGACATAATGGATTTGGTGGGAGGGATATATTTGTTACGCAGCGGCAGGATGATTCCTGGATAAAGTGGTCCTCACCGGTAAATATGGGACCTAAAGTAAATACAGAAGGAGTGGAGCTCTATTTTCAATATTTACCGGGTAGTGAATATGCAATCTATACATCAACTCAAGATAGCGATGGGTATAGTGATTTCAGGGTTATAAAATTACCAAAGGAAGAACTGGAACAATTGGTTGGCGATAGTGTAACCCTTGCTCCAATAGTTTCAGTTGATATAACGCCTGAAATTAAAGAAAACGTTGGCGCATCCGGAATAAACATGCATGGAAGCCTGCTTGATATAAAAACAAATGAAATATTAAATGGTTCTATTGAAATTTCGAATGATAACTGGGAAACAAAAATTCAGGTGTCAGAAAGTGGGTATGAGGCCGAAATTCCCGAACCGGGAATCTATGAAATTGTGATAAAATCAGAACAATATGTAAGTAAACAGGAGGTTCTTGATTTGCGGGCTACTATTGTATCAGAAGTTATGCATGATTTTTATCTGCAGCCTATCGTGGTGGGTGCAACGGTAAACCTGGATAACGTATTATTTGTCAGGGGATCTACAGAACTTATTGAATCATCTGAAATTCAATTGGATCTTGTTGTCGAAATGATGACAGAAAACCCAAAAATGGAAATCGAACTTTCGGGCCATACTGATAACCAGGGAAACGAACGGTTGAATAAAATATTGTCACAGGATCGGGTGAATGAGGTGCTCGACTACCTGAGCAGTAATGGAATTGACAAAAAACGATTATCCGGAACGGGTTATGGAGGTGAACGCCCAATTGCCAGTAATGAAAGTGAAGAAACGCGTAGGTTTAACCGTCGGGTTGAGTTTACAATTACAAAGAAATGATCAGTGATCCTCTGCTGATTTGAGTGTTTCCTGAATGTTACTTATCCGTATCGTTAAAAAATTAAAATGATTTTCGAGATCAGTATGTAAGTCGTCAAGGTTCGTCAATCCTTCAAGATCATATTTAGATTGTTCTATTACTTCAGCAGTAGTATAATAGGGGTATAACTCTTGTTCGACTTGCGTAAATACGCCCTCGAGGTAGGAAGGCGTCAATTGATCCATTACATTTCTAAATACGATCATGTATTGGTTATACAAGTATGGATCGCTGTCAATTGTCCTGTCAAATTGTGCTTCAGACGAATAAAGAAATTCATTTATAAGCAAAGACTTTCTCCGTCCCCATCCTTCATGTGGAGCCCTGGAAAAAATATCATCATAGTCCCAGGGAATTATATTGAATTTGTTTCTTTCATCATCGTAGTAAAGAAATAGTTCATCAATATAATCACCATTCATTATGAGGTAGTTGAATGCAAGCCATGTAAAATAATTTTTCATTTCAATGATTTGATTGAGAGAATCGAAGAGTTGTTTTCCGTTGTACTGTTGCGGCAACTTTCTTGATCGTTTCAACAATTTCATAAGTTCACTGCCCTTTTTCCCTGTGGAGGAATAAACACTGAACGAATTGTCTGGCATACGCCTCACAATTAACTTTGCATTGTGAAATGAAGCAGCATAATCTTCTGGTTTTTCCACGATCAGATATATTCCCTGCGAATTGTCATTGATTCTTACCTCCGCGTAGGTGTTGAATACCGGAAATATTCCCAGTTGGTACATTACTAAAAATGCATATCGATTACGCCAATAGTTATTGTCCATTACAAGGCTGGTAAGAGAAAATTTAGTGAGGTACCGGCCATTTATTT
>CAZONK010000052.1:7102-16103 GCA_964581095.1 uncultured Roseivirgaceae bacterium | reverse complement strand
CCCTAAATAAAATAAATTGGTTGAATCAAGTTAGACTTTTAGCTCAAATGAAAAATGCAGTTTATTCATCTCCAGATGAATAATGCAGGTTAAGTGATAGTGTTTTTCAATTTCCTAAATCATTTGTGAATCCGGGTTAATACAGAAATCCGAAAAGCCATATAGGAATCCGGTCACGAAAACCGGTTTCGATATTATCCAATACAAGATATGAATCAGGTACATCTATTATTTGTCCTGCTCCTTTATTCTTACCTCCTATCTCAAAAGTGAACCTGTCATTAACAAGGAAATCCGATGATTTTGAATAGTTTACTCTATTATCCACAATTAACTGGCTATAAAAAAATGTTTCACGGATACTGCCCTGCTCAGGGTTTTCTGACAATGCATGAATCACATTCGTATTGCCCAGGTAAATTTTCTCAGGTTTATTCAATTGACTCATTCCTGAATCGCGATGCATCAATTGTAATATAAGTCCTGCCTGTTCCAGAATTTCGAGAAACCGGTAAATATAGGATCTGTTTAATTCCAGTTTTGTAGCCAGTTCGCTGATATTGGGTTTGAAAGGCACAGAATAACTGACAATCCGTAATAATTTTTTAAGCTTAAAGAGTGTGACATACTCCAGATTTAATACACTTTGTATATCATAATCAATAACAATGTTTATGATATTACGTAGTCTTTCCAAATACTTTGAAGTACCTTCCTTATAAAACGGGAACTGGCCAAACTTCAGATAGCTATGAAATTCTTTTAAGGGCTTTAGGGTCTTATTTATAGAACCCGTAACGATTTCATGCCCTTTTATCAATTCATCCAAATCAAGTGGCTTCCTGTAAAGTTTTTTTTCAAACTCCAGGTATTCCCTGAACGACAGGGGATAAAGATGATACCTTGACGCCCTTCTACTCAGATCAGCCTCTCCGGTGTGAATATTTATGGCTGATGATCCGGTGATAACAAGCCGTATATCAGGATAATTATCATACAGGTTTTTTACTTCCACCGACCATAATGGGTACTTATGGACTTCATCAATATAAAAGTTATTTATTCCTCGTTTATAAAAGAAATCAACTACATCAATAAGCCTGCTGGTAGTAAAAACCAGATCATCAAGAGAGAGGTAGAGGCAAGAATTTGTATCCGTTGCTTCAATCTCGTGAAGCTTCTGGAGAAGCAGGGTCGTTTTGCCAACTCCGCGTGATCCGGTCAGAATAATAAGACGCTCACTCCAATCTATGCGATCAAAAAGATACCTTTTCCATGCCATTGAAGCGTATCTTATCTTTCTCTCAGAAAGTTCATATAATCTTACCATTTCATTTTGTATTATATAATATACAATATTATACTATTTTAGTATATTTTAAAATACATAATAATAATTTTATTGTATATTTATTCATACATATTTTTTGGATTGCAGGTATCTACTATATATAAAAGCGGGTTAAGTTTTGAATTGCCTCAGATGCAATTTACGGCTACTGGTGAAATAACATCACTGGTGAAATAACATTTAGAAATTAGATTCTTTTGTCCCATCAACTACAAAGGTTGATTTAGATGAGCTCGATCAATGGTTTAATGACAGGACATTTAAAGAAAAGTAACCCCCTCCACAGTATGAAAAGTATTCAGAAATACTTTGACTGGATTGTGAAAATCGGAATTCAGTCTACCCCACAATTATATCTATAGGCAGGGAAGACTGCCCGGATGAATCCATTCGGACAAGTTACTTCCATGACCCGTAACACATTGAGGCTAAATAAATAGTATTTTATATAAGATGAATACATTTATGTGGGCGCAAAGGGCAACTATCCTGTAACAAGCTACCAGGATGACTTCTGTTCCTTTTCCTTTAACCATTCATAAATGTGATACTGCGCCCTGATTTCCAGCGCACCATGTTTGTTCAGGATTACATTGTTGTTAAGTTTTGAATCCAGAATTCGAGCCTTTGTATTGTCGTTCAGTTGAAATGCCAGGTAACGAATAATTTCCTTTCTCAAAGTATTATCTTCAATTGGGAAAATTATTTCAATACGATCCGACAGATTTCGTTTCATCCAGTCAGCAGAACCCATAAAAACTTTTTTCCTGCCACCATTGTGAAATACAAAAATACGTGAGTGTTCGAGGTACCGGTCCACCAGGCGTATAACCTTTATATTTTTCCCCAGCGGATCGAAACCCGGTATCAGGCAACAAATGCCCCTGACAATGATAGTGATTTCCACACCGGCAAAGCTTGCTTTGTATAACAGGTCAATCATCCTTCGGTCTTCCAGGTTATTCAGTTTGATAAGAATGTGGCCTTTTTTACCTGATTTAACATTTTTAATTTCATCGTTGATCATTGCACTGAACTGATCAACAATATTGAACTGGCTAACAAGTAAATGCTTAAATTTTGGTATGGTATTTTGATTACCCAGGTATTTGAAAACCCGCTTCAGCTCTGTAGTAAGTTTTTTACTGGTGGTTAGTAAACCGTGGTCGGTATAGATATTGGCTGTCTTTTCATTGAAATTACCCGTTCCAAAAAAAGCATAGGTAATCTTGCTCCCATCAGGATTTGTTTTATTAACCAGAACCACTTTTGCATGAACTTTTAAACCGGGAATACTGTAAATAATATTTATTCCCGCTTCTTCCATTTTTGATGCCCACTTCAGGTTATTCTCCTCATCAAACCGTGCTTTCACTTCTACAAACACGCCTACTTTCTTGCCATTTTGAGCGGCACTTATTAGTGCATTTACGATAAATGAATCAGAAGCAACACGATAAAATGTAGCATTTATCCCCGTCACATTAGGATCAACGGCAGCCTCATTGAAAAAGCGTAATACATAATCATACGTGTGGTAAGGGAAGTGCAATAGAATATCCTGTTTTTCAATGACTTTGAAGATTGAAAGGTCACTTTCAAGTACTTTTTTATGTATTGGAGGCCATTCTTTAATGGCAAGTTTCGGTTTTTTGGGATTAGGTAATGTGAATAAATCATTCAGGTTATGATACCTGCCGCCACTAACCATTTCGTCCTCAGAAAGCCCGGCCACATTTATAATCGAATTAGCCATATCAAAGGGCATCTTATGGTCAAATAAAAGACGTGAGGGTGCACCGATATTTCTTTTTTCAAGGTGGTTTTTTATTTTTTCAATCAAATCTCCCGAGAACTCATCATCTATCTGCAAATCAGCATCCCTGTTTAGTTTTATGCTAAAAGCATCCGATGCAGTGTAGCCTGGGAACATAAAACTGATATTTAGCCGAATAATATCATCCAGGAAAATAAAGTACCATTTATCGCCGGTTTTTAATTGAAAAAACCTCTCTAGAGGTGGAGATGGAATGTTTAAATAGGCATAAAATAATTCCCTTGATTCATTGTGGGTAAGCTTCAGCAACAGATAAAGTTGTTGGTTCTCAAAAAATACGTTTTTTGATGGACCAAGAATGACGGGTTGAAGATACGTGAGGACCCTGCTTCTGAAATAAGATCGAATGGTACTGAATGCAGCCTCAGGAATTTCATCTTTAGCATAAATAAGGTGTAGCCCTTCTTTTTTTAATTCTGGCAGGATGGTTTCCCGAAGAATGGTGCCGAATGTATCGAGTTGATTAGCGACAATAGACTTAACCTTTTCAAGAATTACCTCAGGTTCATATTTTAAATTCCTATTTATCTTTTCATCTTGTAGTTTATTGAGATTGTTGATCGTAGCCACCCTCACCCTGTAAAATTCATCGAGGTTGGAGGAATAAATAGCCAGAAACTTTATGCGTTCGTAAAGCGGGAGTTTTGGGTCCGCAGCCTCATCGAGCACTCGGGCGTTAAAAGAAAGCCAACTTAAATCCCTGTTGATATAAGGTGTGTGATTTTTCATTATACAGTATCCATTTTATCTGATTTTGGATAGATATAATAGAGGCTTGTATATTTTTCTTTACCCCTGAACTGGGCGTCACCAATTGATTCGACTTCATAATTATTGCAATCCATAGCATTATACATTGCTTCTGAAACTAACACAGGTTTTTCAAGAATTCGACATTGTGAGGTCATCCTTGCTGTTGTATTCATTACGTCTCCATGGTAGGCAAGTTCCACTTTGTATTTACCTACTTCTGAAACTACAACAGTCCCGCAGTTGATACCTGCTTTAAAATCAGGGATTTGACCAAATTGTTCATTATAGCAACTTTTCTTTTTGGCCAAATGTTCACGAAATGCATAGTACAATTGAAGGCAATTTGCATTTTCTTCTTTATTTCTTTTAAGCGGCCATGTAACAACTGCCTCATCGCCTACAAACTGATAGATTTCACCCTGATATGGAATGATTAATTCAGAAAGGTCAGCAAAAAATTCCTGCAAATACGCTGACATTTTAATATGTCCCCATTTTTCTGCAAGTTTTGTAGAATCATTCAGATCTATAAACATAAATATCCGTTCTTCTTCAACCGGTTTTAAATATTTACCAGAAACGAATCGAATGAGATTTTTCCGGCCAATTATTCGCTCAACATGGATCAATACATTAATAAACAAGGATGTAAAGATCATGTATAGGAATATCGGTAGAAAATTAAATGAAAAAAGAAATTCTGTTAACGTTGATCTGGACTTAAATTCAACATCTAAATATTCAATATTGAAATAGGCGATTGAACCGGCCAGGAGAAGCAGAAATATATAGGAGGATGTTTTTAATAAAATTGCCACACCATGACTTAAACCACCGAATTTTTTTCCTGCAAAATTAAATTCAAATAAACTGGATGTAATACCCAGGAAAATACCAATGATGATAATTGTGAATACCAGGGAAGTTACAGGGATACCCTGGGAATTCTCCCCATGAAGGATATAACCTGGTCCATAATTCCTGTTGAGGACCAATAATGACAGACTTACTATCCAGACAATGGAAATGAAAAAGACATTTCGTAAATTATACCGAAAGTTTATGTTTCTGATTTTTCCCAAAGCATTTTGTTAAACCCCTAATCTAATCAGTAATCTGAAAAGTAATACTTCATCAGCTTCTTTTTCAGATTTTTCTTTGCACGGAATAATAAGGATTCAACAGAGCTGACTGAAAGTTTCATAATCAAAGCAATTTGTTCGTATGGCAGGTCTTTAAAGGTTCGCAGGGTGATTGCGATACGTTGTTTTTTTGGCAGCGACCGGATTGCTTTACGAACAAGATTTTGTTCTTCTGATTGTTGAATTTTAGTATCGGAATCAGCTGGTTGAAATGAAAACGCTGCTTCAATGGTATCAACAAAAGAAACAATTTTCTTTTTCCGGGTAAAGTTGAGACTTTCATTTATTGTAATACGGTAAATCCATGTTTTAAGCGAAGCATCGCCTTTAAATGAAGGAGCTTTTGTCCATACTTTTATAAAAACTTCCTGCGCAAGATCCTGGGTGTCTTCTTTATTTCCTGTGAAACGGTATGCAAGGTTTACTACCATTGACTGGTAGTCCCGAACTACTTCGTTCAGAGCATCTTTATCTTTGGATTGGAGCCTGTTTAAGAGATCATCACCCATGGAATACTTTAATAAAACATCTTATTTTGATGCATGGTTGATTCAATTTTGTTAAATTTCTTAATGGTTTACAAGCAGGCACAGTTTGTTTACAAATTTGTGAAGATTTTGTGATGTTTGATGAAGTCCTTTGTTATTAAAATATATGAAACGAAAATTAATTTATACATCCTTTTTGGTAGCTTTTACCATCAATATGGGAAGGTGTCAGAGCAACAACACTGAAATAATTGCAAACAAAGTAGTAAAGTCAGATGAAGAATGGGGAAAAATTTTAACTCCTGACCAGTTTTATGTAACCCGGGAAAATGGTACTGAATTAGCGTTTTCAGGTAAGTACAATCATTTTTATGAGGAGGGGGTATATCAATGCGTCAACTGTGGAAATTTGCTATTTTTTTCTGAATCCAAATACGATTCAAAATCCGGTTGGCCGAGTTACTATAAACCGGCTAAAGAATCCAGCGTAAGTGTGGTAAGTGATGTTTCCCAGGGCATGGTAAGGTCAGAGGTTGTTTGTGCCCTTTGTGATGCGCATTTAGGCCATGTTTTTGAGGATGGTCCTGAACCTACCGGACTGAGGTATTGTGTCAACTCCGCAGCACTTTCATTTAAAGAAAACAAATAGGTTACAATGAATAAAATTGTCGTTCTTTCAGTTTTTATTATAACAATAAATGCATGTACAGGCCAATCGAAACAATCAATGAATCCAGACATGGCAATTCCAGATAATATAGTTACAGACAAAGCAACACTTGGTGCAGGATGCTTCTGGTGCGTGGAAGCCGTGTTTCAGGAAGTAAATGGAGTGTATGTGGTTGAGTCGGGTTATACCGGAGGAAACATCCCTAACCCAACTTACCGCGAAGTAAGCAGTGGGTTGTCCGGACATGCCGAAGTAACACGATTAGTTTATGATCCCAGGGTAGTTTCTTTTGAAACATTATTGTCGATATTCTTTCAGACGCATGACCCAACAACCCTCAACAGGCAGGGTGCCGATGTTGGTACACAATACCGGTCTGAGATATTTTACCATAACAAAGAACAAAAAGAAGCTGCAGAAAATATAATTGCACAACTAAATAAATCCGGGGCCTATGAAAATCCGATTGTAACCCGCGTATCCCCGCTGACTGATTACTATCTGGCAGAGGACTATCACCAGAACTATTATTTAAACAATCCAAACCAGGGGTATTGTGCCTATGTGATCCAACCAAAAATGGAGAAATTCAGAAAAGTTTTTAAAGAGTACCTGAAGGATTAGTTAGCAACCAACAGTAAGTAGTTTACTGTACAGTTTAAAACTATTTGCCAACTGCGTACTGCCAACTGCAAACCACCTTATTTAAGTACCTACCTCACATTGCTTCAAAAATAATTTCGACTCCGCGCAAGTTTTTGTCAACAATTGTGTCAAACAATAAAGAAGTCGAAAAAATGAGCGATAAAATCATATCGGAACTAATTCAGAAACTGGTAGAAAACACCCTTGCGGCTGAGAAAAGGCAGGAATTAGAAAATCAGTTGAAAAGTTTCCCCAAAGCATACGAGGAGTATATGGTCTTTCATCGCGATTACATAAATGCTGGAAACTCTGAGGAAATTCAAGATAATCCTTACCTGGCTGCAAAGATCAGGGAAAGGCTAGCTTCTGATAATCGTCTTGTTCCTGTATATAGAAAAGTTGCCTGGGCGCCATACGCGGTTCTGGCATCCCTGGGTATTAGTTTCGGGATCTTTCTGGGCAACCAGGTGAGTCAAACTACTGATAATCCTACAGATTTTATTACTGAGGAATTTATTGTGGGAGATTATGACACAGCAGATATGTTCATAGTTGATTTTAATGAGTAAGATGGAAAAACAAAAAAATACGAGAAACAAGGCACTCACGATTGGATTATTTATTCTTATTCTAATCAATGTATCTGCACTTATTACAATTGGGGTAAATACGAGATTTTTTAACAAACAAGGTATTGAAAGAATTGATCGCGAACCTCGCCGCCAGGGAATGATGCGGCATAAGGATTTTGAGAATCAATTGGGATTGAATAGTGAACAACGTGAAGAATTCGCAACTGTACAACGTACAGAAAGAAAACAAGTTAGTAAACTGATGAAAGAGATGGCCCGGCTTCGGAGGCAACTGAACGAAGAGCTTTCCACGATGGAACTGGATCTTTCAAAAATTGAAGAAATAAATAAGGGTATTGTAACCACTGATGAAGAAATAAGAAATCAGGCTACAAAGATGAATATTGAAATTCGCAAAATCCTTGATGAAGAACAACTAGCCAAATTTCTGGAATTAATGAAATCAAGGAGACCGGGAGGACGCATGGATGGTAGAAGAGGTGGCCCTCCTTCAGGATTTATGCTAGAAAGCATTTAAGAAAAGGACTAAATAGGTGTTTAATTAAAATTATAAAACGATGAACAAAACAGCAAAAAGATTGGCGATAGTGCTATTGGCACTTACCCCGATAATGGTGGTACTGGCGTTTGCACAAACAGGCCAGGGACAAAGAAACAGACAGGATTATTCTCCAAGATTTCAACAAGGGGATAGGATGTATCAAAGAATTCCTGATTTAACTGATGATCAAAAAGATAAAATGGAAAAACTTCATTTGAATATGATGAAGGAAGCGCTTCCAATCAGGAACCAATTGAATGAGAACAGGGCAAAATATAAGACTTTGTCAACGGGTGACAATGTGGATTTGAAGGCTGTAAATAAGCTTATTGATGAAAATGCGAAACTGCAGTCAGATTTAAAGAAGAAAGCTGCAGCAAATCATCAGGAGGTTCGGAAACTTCTGACAGATGACCAGCGAATTGTATTTGACACTCGCGCCGGTCAGCGCAGGGGATTCAGGCAAGGTATGAAGCATGGGCAGCCAGGTCAAATGGGCCAACGTGGAAGACAATTCCGACGTCAGATGCCAAATGATATCGAATAGAGGAAGGTTGGTTAGGATTGGTTAGGTTTTTGAATTTGAAATCCGGTTGTATTACTTCCGGATTTCATTTTGTCAAGCGGGATGAGCCGGCAAAAAATTAAGTAAGCAAATAATTTTGGCTAATTTAGTATAAAGGAAATATTTACTTTTTTTACAACATGAATTTACTGAAAACGATTCTCGTGGCAATTACCATACTTTTTGCAACCAATGTTTATGGCCAGGGAGGGCAAAAAAGTCAGCAAACGAGGAAAGATTTTGATCCGGAAGAACAGGCTAAAAAGAACACCGAGGCCATGAAAGAAAGACTTATGTTGGCTGAAGAACAATATTTGAAAGTTGAAAAGATCAACCTGGCAGCAGCAAAAAAGATGAAATACACCTTTGATTATGCAATGGGTGACCGTGAGGCAATGCGTTCAGCCCTTATGAAG
>CAZONK010000052.1:0-7002 GCA_964581095.1 uncultured Roseivirgaceae bacterium | reverse complement strand
ATTTCAACTATGGATGCCAATACATTACACTTTATTGAATATGAATTGCAGGCCATTGCCCTGATATGGATGGCGGTGTGCTACACTATAAAAATCTATCAGTTATCCCGACTTCCAATGCCTTGGGAAAAAGCTGAGAGGAAAGGATCAGGAGCAAGTGGGGTCAGGAGTTCGTATGCAACCATCTTTATGCCCTGGTCAATGGAAAGCAGCAGAAAACATCTGTTACGATGGTTTGGATTTGGCCTGTACCATATAGGCGCCCTGGTCGCGATTGTGAATACATTCACCTACCCGTTTGCCCCGGGGATGATGACACCAACAGTTAAGCTGATCTTTGCGATACTTATTATTCCTGCTTTTCTTGTAGGATTTGTAAAAATATATGACCGGATTTCTAATAAGAATCTCCGGATTGTAAGTACACCTGATGATTATTTTTCATTGGTAACCATGCAATTGTTCTTTGGTTTTGGGATTGCTGCTTTGCTTACGGATTTGCCTATGTGGAGGATGCTTTATTTTCTGATAACTGCCTTCTTCCTGTTTTATGTGCCGTTTAGCAAAATATCTCATTACATCTATTTCTTTTTTGCCCGATATATCACCGGATGGCGTTACGGTTGGCGTGGCATTATACCTTCAAAATCCTAAGAAAAATGAATACAACAATAGAAATCGCCCGGAAGGAGCTAAATAAAAGATACAATCTGCTTGTAGGTACATCTGCAACAAATTTATGTACACATTGTGGCTGGTGTGTTGATGCCTGTCATATATTCCTGGCAACAAATGATCCATCTAAGTCACCTGTTGCAAAAGCAGAGAGGGTACGCAGTGTGATGAAGAAAGAGCATGACTGGCTGAGTAAGCTGTTCCCGGGCTGGACAGGTGCAAAGGACCTGACAGAAGAAGAGCTTGATGAATGGTTGAATGCAGCTTTTCGTGATTGTACACTTTGCGAACGATGTGTAGTTAACTGCCCGATGGACGTGGAGACGCCTCAAATCCTGGCAGCAGCCAGGGGTACATTATCTGCAGTTGGCAAACAACCTGAGATTTTAGAAGATCTGGTTGAGATGTCAATTGCCCGTGCAGAAAATCTCGATGTTTACAGGGAGTCATTTGCCAAAAATATTCCACCATTGGAAGCTGAGGTAAAGGAAATTACAAAAAACCCAAATGCAACAATTCCTGTTGAAACCATAGGGGCAAAAATGTTGTATGTACCATTGGCTGGTGAACATACAATTGTACCTCCGGCGGTGATCTTCAACCTGGTAGAAGCCTCCTGGACGATGAGTATGTTTGAATCATCCAATTATGGCCTGTTTATGGCGGATACTGCCAAAGCTAAAGTTATAACCAAACGCATACTGGATGAAGCGGAACGTTTGGGTGTGGAAGAGATCATTATATCAGAGTGTGGTCATGCATATGGCGTGTTGAAATGGGAGGCCCCCAAATGGTTTGGTGGCAAGCTTCCTTTTAAAGTCCGCAGCATTCTTGAAGTTTTTAACGAATTTGTTGCTGACGGAAAAATAACCCTTGATCCTGCCAAAGTAAGTGAGCGTGTTACATACCATGATCCTTGTAATATTGGTAGAAAAGGTGGTCTGTTCGAAGAACCAAGGAATGTGATATCCCAGGCAGTATCTGATTTTGTAGAGATGACCCCCAACCGCGTGCAAAATTATTGCTGTGGTGCAGGAGGTGGCATGGTGGCCTACGATGAATGGCATAACGACCGGATCAAATACGGAATGGTGAAAGCAGACCAAATTAAAGAAACAGGAGCTACACGGGTAATTACATCTTGTGACAACTGCATGCATCAGATTACTGAACTGGGCGAACACTACGATTTGGATATTAAGGTGAGTAATGTATCACAGCTGTTGATGGACTCAATTGTAGTATAATAGCCGGAATGAACGAAATTTCACTTGTTACTTAATTTCACGGAGGTCATGAACTTGATTTTTCATTGGAATAGATTTAAGTTCAAAAACTTTCATATAGCTTCGCTGCATGATCCTATATAATGTGACTGTAGGAATTGATTCCGATGTTGAGCAGGAGTGGCTTCAGTGGATGAAAGATATTCATATTCCTGAAGTGATGGCCACGGGTATGTTTGATCGCTACGATATGTACAAAGTGCTATCACATGAAGGAGAGGGGGCTTCTTATTCTGTACAATACATAGCCGAATCCATGGATAATATCGATCGGTACCTTACCGAATTTGCACCTGCCCTTATGCAAGCCCATATAGACCGTTTTCGGGACCGCCATGTGGCATTTCGTACTTTGCTTGAGCGGGTCGAATAGGTTCGCTTTTTCACTGTTTGACAAAACTGGTTCAAGTGTCTCACCTGGACCTTTCTTTGCAGACATAGTAAAAGCAAATCTCAAATATTTATCTAATCCTGGTTGAAGATCTTGTAGAAATTGATTTGTACAACCAGAACATACATTCCCATTAATAATATCAGAAAACCTAAAGGTATATGGAACTGAATAAGTACCAATAACCCTATAAACAGGTAAAATCCGAGCTTGGAAATCTTTTCCAGCGTCGTTTTACGTATCAGTAACAATTGATAATATACAGATGTGAGAAATAACCCGAATATTGACAAGTAGATAAGTATAAGAATAGACTCCTTTAGCGGAAAGTATCTTGTCATAACAATAACTTCCGGAACACTCATAAGTGCAAATACAATGAATTGATTTCTAATTCTATCAAATAGCGTAAAAGGTATATTTTTCCACAAGGGAAATTTTATAAGATCAAATTGAAAATATTCGAATACCAAAACGATATTGCTACTGAAAGCAGCCAGAACACCTAACCCCAGAAGACGGTAGTCGTAATCATCCGTTTCATAAAGTTTGAATACGCCAATAATCAAAAGGATACTAAAGGTTTTTGAAAGGAGAAGGAGCAATGGTTTATTTCGTATCAGATGTATAAAATACCAAATCGGATAGGGTTTGGTAATTATTTTATTCATATACCTTCCAATTCCACTCGTCGTAGTTTCAGAATAAGGTTTTTTTAGCCGAAAGATGTAATAAAGCGGTGGAAGAAAGATACTCATCAGGTTATATGCGATTAATAAGCCTGCATTAATCAACTCTCCCATACTTATTGCATAAAACAAAATAAATAGGGAATAGAGAACTACTGGAAGATTAATGGTTAGAAGGACAATACTCCAACATGAAAATTGTTTCCATGGAGAATATAGCGCTAGCTGATGTAAAAATAAATGTGTTGTCTGATGCAGGGAACTTGAAATGGACGATATTGAATTAAGCAAGTACAATGTCCAAAGTATTAGTATAAGTCCTGTGAGGATGATACTGGATGCAGTCTGATGTGCAATTGCTATATGCTCATTTGCGCGTAAAAAACCTGCGGCAAAATATAGAACAACAAAAAAGAATCCTGTATGCACCTGGTAAAATGGCCTGGAAAGGGTTTTGAATAGCATTGAATTGACATTCATAACCCCAATTCTGTAAATCTTGATTGCTCCAGTTGAAAGATCTTGTCAAAAGGTAAGTGTTGACTATCGTCAATGTGGGAAGAAATAAGGAATGTTACCCTGAAATTTTTATGGTATTCAAGGATAAGCATGTTCAGCAATTCATGGGCATCATGGTCCAATGATGCAAAGGGTTCATCAAGGACAATTAATTCGGGATGTCCCAAAAATGAAAGAATAAGGCCGGTCTTTTTGAGCATTCCGGTCGAATAGGTACCGAGTGTTTGGTTATAAAAGTTTGACATACCGAATTTTTCAAGTAATTCACCCTGTTGCGCTTTGGTTGCATTTTTTGCGTTGCTAAAAAACGAAATAAGGTCCTTGAGGGTAAGAAATTCAGGAAAGGAGGGTTCTGCTTCAACATAATTAACAATTCTTCGGTATGCCACCGGGTCATATTTTAAACTTATATTATTGAATTTGACTTCTCCATCAAAAGGAATAATTCCACTTATGGCTTTAAACAATGTGGATTTTCCCGAACCGTTTTTTCCTTTGATCCAATAGATTCCCCTATCCAGATCAAGTGATTCAACCTGTACAATTACCCTGCTTTCATACTCTTTACTGAAATCCCTGATTTTGAGCATTTTAGTATTAGAGTCGATGAAAATTAATCATTTAATGATACTCAAAAATTGTTGATAATCGTATTAATTAATGATTCATTTGCACTCTTTACTCCTGATTATTTTTTTAATTCAATATACTATTGATAGTTAACGTTCCTGATTTAATTTTGAATTTTAATTTTTAAAATATTCTAAGTTACTATGTCTAATCGTATTTACAATTTCTCAGCCGGGCCGGCCACGTTGCCGGAAGCTGTTTTGCAGAAAGCTGCTGATGAAATGCTTAATTATAAGGAATCCGGCATGTCGGTAATGGAAATGAGCCATCGATCCCAGGAGTTTATGGATATTATTGGATCGGCGGAAAAAAGCTTACGGGGGCTTATGAACATACCCAACAATTATAAAGTGTTGTTCTTACAGGGAGGTGCATCCTTGCAGTTCCTCATGGTACCCATGAATCTTCTGAACGATTCAAAAAAGGCTGATTATATAAACACAGGTGCCTGGTCAAAGAAGGCAATTGCGGAGGTAAAAAAACTTGGAGATGTAAATGTGGTTGCGGATTCATCTGATAAAACCTTTTCCTACATTCCTGAAATTAATCCGGGTCAAATACGCGAAGATTCCAGTTATCTTCATATCACATCCAACAATACTATATATGGCACACGGTTTCCAGAATTACCGGCAACAAATTTGCCGATTGTCACGGATATGTCTTCAATGATTTTATCAGAACCAATAGATGTGGCAAAGTATGGGATAATTTATGCCGGGGCACAAAAAAATATAGGGCCTTCAGGGGTTACCGTAGTCATAGTCAGGGAAGATTTGACAGGCAATGTAGCAAATCTTCCCAGTATGCTGGATTACAAAACTTACGCTGACAATGGATCTTTGTTTAATACACCACCTACATATGCTATATATATTGCGAAGCTGGTTTTCGAACATCTTGAAAGTATTGGTGGGGTAGAAACCATCCATAAGATAAATAAGCAGAAAGCCAAAATGGTATATGAGGCCATTGATAATTCGCGTTTGTTTAAAGCCCATGTTCAAAATACCCGGGACAGGTCTATCATGAACATCCCATTCTTTGCAGAATCGGATGAAATCAACAAAAAGTTTATCGCGGAAGCAGATGACGCCGGATTGAAAACACTCAAGGGACATCGTAGTGTTGGCGGTATGCGCGCCAGTATTTACAATGCCATGCCAATTGAAGGATGTGAAAAATTGGTTGAATTTATTAAGGATTTTGACGAAGCGAACAGTTAGCACTTATGGACAGAACAATATTAATAGCCACAGAGAAGCCATTTGCTGAACAGGCAATGGACCAGATAAAATCCATCGTGAAAGATACCCCGGGGTTTAGAATTGAATTACTTGAAAACTATAAAGAGAGCAGTGACCTTGTAAATGCAGTAGCCAATGTTGATGCACTGGTTGTTAGAAGTGATAAAGTAACAAGCGGGGTAATTGATGCGGCCGGCCAACTAAAGATTATAGTGCGGGCGGGTTCCGGGTACGACAATGTTGATTTGGAGAAGGCATCTGATAAAAATATTGTGGTGATGAATACCCCCGGACAGAATGCCAATGCAGTAGCAGAATTGGCTTTTGGGATGATGATTACTATGGTTCGGGGAAAGTACCACGGTTTGCCTGGAACAGAATTAAAAGGCAAAACCATTGGGATGCACGGTTATGGAAATATTGGAAAATGTATGGCCGCCATAGCAAAAGGCTTTGGGATGAATACACAGGCGTACGATCCCTATGTCGAACCCGTATTGCTTGAAAACGATCGCGTAACACCTGTGAATTCACTGGAACAATTATACGGCGGTTGTGATTTTATATCATTAAATATCCCTGTGAATGATGAAACCAGGGGATGTGTTAATGAAAATTTATTGTCGATAATGAAGGATAATGCTGTTTTGTTAAACACTGCGCGCAAGGAAATAATAGATGAAGATGCATTGGCAAAAACCTTTGTGGAGAAACCAGGGTTTCGGTATACTTCAGATATTTCACCTACAATAAAAGCTCAATTGGAAGAAATGTATCCCGACAGGGTTTTCTTTTCTGCAAAAAAAATGGGGGCACAAACTGCTGAGGCAAATATCAATGCAGGTGTGGCTGCAGTGGGCCAGGTGATAAAATTCTTTGAATCGGGGGATACTACTTTCCAGGTGAATTGATTTATTTACTATTATTCTGGTGGATGTTAATTGTTAAGTCTGTTAATGACGTTCCTCCTGTTTTTGGTATATGCTTTCAATCCTTATTCTGGTGGATGTTAAATGTTAAGCCTTTATGAAAATAATGAGAAAGTATTTAATTTTCAGTTTCAATCCTTATTCTGGTGGATGTTAAATGTTAAGATTATGCCAATTATGGGATAGGGCTTGTTGATTGTAGTTTCAATCCTTATTCTGGTGGATGTTAAATGTTAAGATTAAGTCCGAATGATCCTAGTGGTCATTGGTTGAAGTTTCAATCCTTATTCTGGTGGATGTTAAATGTTAAGGATACCCGGACGAGGGGATCAAGTATATGCTACTATGTTTCAATCCTTATTCTGGTGGATGTTAAATGTTAAGTAATTTGTATTTACATGCTGGAAGTAAACGCAGGATGTTTCAATCCTTATTCTGGTGGATGTTAAATGTTAAGTAACCGTTATGGAATAAGTCCAGACAGGGAAGTGAGTTTCAATCCTTATTCTGGTGGATGTTAAATGTTAAGCCTGTTTCAACCCATATTGCTGTAGGAGAGGTTCCGGGTTTCAATCCTTATTCTGGTGGATGTTAAATGTTAAGGGGCAGTTCCAGAAACGCTACGTTGGAAGCAGC
>CAZONK010000051.1:0-16407 GCA_964581095.1 uncultured Roseivirgaceae bacterium | reverse complement strand
CGGACAAGATAAAATTATTCTTTGCTGAGGGCAGAACAGCATATATCGTTACGGATAAAGGAAAGAAATTCATTATTGACTTTAACCTTGAAAAGTTGGAAGAATTGCTCAATCCGTACATTTTCTTGCGTGTCAACAGGTCTTTTATATTGAATATCAACTGTATCAAAGACGTGATCGTTTACTCAAACAGTCGGTTGAAGGTGATCCCAGACCAGGAGCTTGACCGGGAAATTATTATCAGTCGGGAAAAAGTACCGGTTTTTAAAAAGTGGATGGATGATGCACCTGATTAAGTAATTGTTATAAAATTGAATTTTATCATTCACCGGTGAATCTTCATTCTTGATTATCAGGTTAAAATTTATTTTTGATTTTCATGGCATTTAATTATATTTACCATGAAATACTAAAATGATAATTTAGATTTTCATGAATGATACATCGTACAACTTTTATAAATAAGGTTTTTGAACTACTAGAAGGCTTTCCGGCAGTTGGAATAGTTGGAACTCGCCAGGTTGGTAAAACTACTTTAGCCAGGAATCTTCTTCCACAGGAAAAATTCGTCTATCTCGACCTTGAGTCGGATCTTGATTTGGCCAAACTCACAGACCCGGGATTATTCCTCAGAAGGTATCAGGACAAATGTGTTATACTTGACGAAATCCAGGTCAGGCAAGATCTTTTCCCTTTACTTCGAAGCTTAATCGATGAAGACCGAAGGCCAGGAAGATTTCTTATTTTGGGTTCTGCATCTCCATCGCTGTTAAGGAAAAGCTCAGACTCATTGGCGGGAAGAATTGCCTATTTAGAATTACCACCACTAATTTTGAATGAATTAGATGCAACATCACAAAATAAATTATGGCTAAGGGGCGGATTTCCTCTTTCCTTTTTAGCTAAATCCGATAACCGAAGTCATAAATGGCGGATAGAGTTCATTAGAAGCTATGTAGAAAGGGATTTACCACAATTAGGGTTAGACACAGATCCCAGGACTTTAAAGAATTTTTTAAGGATGCTTGCTCACCAGACCGGTAAAATATGGAATGCAGCTTCATTTGCTAAGTCTCTCGGCGTAACGTCCCCAACAGTAAAACGATATCTCAACTTCCTGGATAGTTCATTTTTGATTACTATCCTTGAGCCATACTATTTAAACCTGAAAAAAAGAATTGTAAAATCACCAAAAGTTTATTTTGGGGATACTGGTATTGTGCACACATTATTAAATTTGCATGATTTTGAGTCTATCGAAGGTCATCCGGTTCTTGGGTTTTCATGGGAAAATTTTGTATTGAATCAAATCATGCATACGATTGATGAATCCATCGATGCTATGTTTTACAGCACACATCAGGGTGCAGAAATTGATATACTTCTGGTTAAATCTAATAAACCATATATTGGAATTGAAGTGAAGTATTCCAACGCTCCAAAAATTAGTAAAGGACTTATTCAGGCTGTTGAAGATTTGCAAACCAGAAAAAATTTTGTAATTACCCCATCAAGTGACAATTATCCAGTTCATTCGAAAATTGATGTAATAAGCTTATCTGAATTTTTATCGTTGGTCACAAACGGTGATCTATAATTGTTTGTATTGACTGGGGAAATTATCATCAGTCGCGAACGAGTACCGGTTTTCAAGAAGTGGATGGATGATGCTCAGGATTAGGTAATTGCTAAAAAATTAGAATTCCTTTCGTTATACCAATTTTGTATGTAAGTCATTGAAAACTATTACCACCCCCATTCCATGTGCAATTTCCACGCTATTCCACAGCACGCTGTCGCCAAAGCTTTCAGCGCAAGCGCCCAGCAGAGGACATTGAATCCAAGCAAAGCTTTGATAATTCAATAATATCTAACCATGAAAATCAAAAATGATAATTTAGATTTTCATGGTTGATTTCTATTTTTTGCAATCAAGTTGATGAATAAACCAAAATGAAAACATAACTATAGCTACAAACAGGACAAAAAATGCTGAATAACCAAATTGATGAATAATTAGCCCTCCAAGAATAGGAAATACTGCCGGCAATAAGCTGGACGCACCTGATATGCCCGCATAGAGAACCCTGTTCTGATCAGTAGTGACCTCCAGCAAGATACCTTCAATGGAGATTTTGTAAAGCGTAAAAATTAACCCACCTCCGAAAAAGTAGAAAACCATTGCGTTTACTTCCGGGAAAAAGAGCAGATGCAGAGGAATAAATACCGATACAGCCGCAGTCGTGTAAAGCAGATAATTATACCGTACCCTTTTAGAAAAATAAAAAAGTAAACTTCCGACAAGTACTCCTGCAATTACTTTATAAAACAGATACTGTCCAATTTCAGCACTCCCGCTATTAAAGGTTACTTTGCTGTATAAAATAAGGAATGGCATCAGGCTTAGACTCAATCCAAGTGAATTTACAAGTAGTATATAGTTTCTCAACTTACGATTGGTACGAAATTCTTTCCTGATAACAGACCCGAAAGCCCTGATTCCTTCAATTTTTATTGAGGGTACACCAACCTCAATTATTTTCCAGAACCCAAACGACGCAATCCATAAAAGTGCAGCTGCCAGTAAAAATAACAATGCATAATTGTTTGGATAGTCATACAAAACCAGTACCCGGGCTGCGATAATAGCTGAAATGAATACACCAATACTCATAATTATTTGCCGCATCGAGAAAAACGACTTTCTTTTATCTACCAGCATGGATTTTCCCAGTATATCGGTATAACTCAACCCTGCAAATGCACCACTGAATGAAAAGATGGTGATTACTCCAAATATTATTGTAAGTGTACTGTTGGAATACCTGGTGTTTGAGAAAAGATAGAGTAAGCCGGCAAGACCGGCAAGTGAAAAAACACGCAACATGATCGCCAGCAAAAGGTATTTTTTTTTGGCGACCTGATTATTCAGAAATGGAGAAAATACAAGTTGAGTTATTGTGGCACCTCCCAACATGATCGCTGTAAGAATTCCTATGTGAATGGAGGATCCTCCCGCATCAATAACCATTGCCGGTAGAATCGTATCTACATCCATCAGATTCAGGGCAAGGGCCATAAATATGGCATGCCACAAATAAGATAAATAATTATTCTTTGAAACTTCCGGTGTAAGTGCCCTTCCCTTCATACCCCTATAACCTTCAATAGGTTGTTTCCAATATAGCTTATATTGATGAAATTAGATCACAGGCAAAATTGCTATTTTGATATATGGAATGTCCAGATGGGCCGTTTTGCATGATTTACAACTCCCTCAGCAAGGCTCCCGCTAAACAATCTCCCCAGACCTGTCCTTCCATGGGTGCCAAGCGCAAGCATATCCGCTTCTATCTCCTCTGCAAAATGGATAATACCTTCTTCTTCATCTATATCATTGTAAATTCGAATGCTGTAGTTTTCAAACATCTGATTCGATAACCAATCATTTATTCGTTTTTTACCAAAGACGTCCGGTTCAAAATTGTTTAAAGTATTTATCCTTACAAAATGCATCCGGGCATCAAACATTGCCTGTAACTGTTTCAGGTGATTGACAAGATTTTCATCTTCCTCTTTAAAATTTGATGCAAATACTATATTCTTTATTGATTCGATCTTTATTGACTGTTTTACCGCAATTACAGGACATTTGGCATGCCTCACAACCTTTTCAGTATTCGAACCAATTAATACCTCCTCGATACCAGATGAACCTTTTGATCCCATGATCACTAGATGGTAATCCTCTTCGCTCAGTTCACGACTTATGCTGATAAAGGGATTCCCGATTTTAATTTCTCGCTCTACCTGGACACCGCTATCAATAATTCTTCCGGCTGTTTCCTCCAATAAATTCTTATTCTTGTCCATTTGATTACCGACGAATTCACTTTCGAGTGGATCGGGTCCTCCAACATCCAATGTGGTATAAGCTGTTGACATCGGATACTCAAAAACATGAACTAGCTTTATTAAATAATTGTGTTTCATGGCCACTTGCATGGCAAAGTCAATTGCTATTTCCGCTTCATTAGAAAAATCAGTTGGAACTAGTATCTTTTTCATATTATTTATCGATTAATCCTTCATATTAAATGTTAATACAGGTCGTTTTGAGTGGTTCACTACATCTTCTGCAATACTACCGCTTAACAAATGGGCAAACCCCGTTCTCCCATGGGTAGCCATTGCGATCATACCGGCATTAATTTCCTCCGCAAAATAAATGATCCCATCTTCCTCAATGGTATCGTTAAAGATGTTGAACGTAGGGTTTTCAATTTTGAATTTTTCAACAAATTTCTTCATCACCTTAATGGTGGTCCAATCCCTCTGGAAATTATTGGGGGTATTAATCCGTACGAGGTGGATAGTAGAATTAAAAGCCTTCTGAATTTTCAACAATTGACTAATAATCCGCTCTTCTTCATTTTGAAATAAAGAAGCATAAACAATATTTTTAAAATTATCTTCTTTCACATACTCCTTGATAGCCAATACAGGAACAGGTGAATACCTTACAACCTTTTCGGCGTTTGAGCCAATTAACATTTCATGAAACCCGGAAGCACCTTTGGTTCCCATAACCACCAGATCATATTGCCGGCTTTTTATCTCATCACGAAAAATTTTCGCGGGTTTCCCAATTTTAATATCCGAGGCTACCTTTATTCCACTAAGGCCGAGAGTATTTACAAGCTTTTCCATCTTTTCCTTAGTGGTCTTTAACAACTGAAGGAAGAAAACATCATCTATGCCACCACCGCTTGCAGAAGTGCCACCAACGTTAAAATCCATTTCTTTTTCAGATTCAACAACATGGAGCAAAGCCAATTCAGCATTAAATTTTTTAGCCAGGTAATATCCTGCTTCAACAGCATGATTGGCTTGTTCAGAAAAATCCGTTGGGCAAAAGATTTTATTCATGATCTATTCCTTTTTTATAAATATAAGAATAAAGTAAAATAAAGAATATGATATTAATCAAGGTGTTTACAATACTTTGTCAGGTATGCACACTAACTTATCACCAGGCCTGCCCCAAATAATATCACAAAAAGAAGTGTGGTAAGGGCCATTTGTTTGAGATAGGGGTCCAACGAATCTGAATCAGACTTTTTTGATACCATTATCCCATTAATAATAAATAAAGGCATTGAGGTCATGAAGATCCACTGCCATAAAGAATGATAGTGAGTTATTGTAAAATATATGGCACATACCCATCCAGCTGATAAAAGAGACCAATGATATAAAACCGCATTTTCCCTTCCAATTCGAACAGGAATAGACATTTTTCCAGCTTTCCTATCCGATTCAATGTCGCGGATATTATTAATATTTAAAACCGCGGTAGAAAAAAACCCCAAAGTAGCTGCCAGATAAATATAATCCTCCACTACAGATCCTGTGTGTAGGTATATTGTACCTAAGACCCCCACAAATCCAAAAAACAGCATAACTGAAATGTCCCCAAGTCCTGAATATCCATAAGGTTTTTTCCCTGCTGTATAAAATATTGCAGCTATAATGGCAAATACTCCAAGAAAAAGGAAAATTAGAAAATCCTGGCTGTTAAAACCTATTGCCGTGTACAACAAGAAAACCCCACTTGAAAAGGCAAGAAACACGAAGATGCCAATCGCTTTTCGCATTGCCGTGACAGAAACTAAACCACTCTGAACTGCCCTTGAAGGTCCCTCTCTATGTTCACTATCAGCACCATGAACAGTATCGCCGTAGTCATTTGCCAGATTAGATAAGACCTGGAGTAAAACAGTAGTTAGTGCGCTCAATAATAGAACAGGCCATTTAAATACCCCGTCATAAGCTGCAATGAAACTTCCAAGTAAAATACTGGCAAGGGCAAGCGGTAGTGTTCGTAATCTAAATGCTCCAATCCAGGCTCCAATTGCACTATCGGTGGAGGTTGTTTTCATTTATTAAAGCTGGTTCAATATTTCTTCTGAAAGAGGTTTTATGGCAGATCCATAAAATTTTAGCAGCTCTCCATTTTCATTGACGAGGTATTTGCAAAAATTCCATGAAGGCTCAGCACTATTCCACCCATTGAGTGATTTATCAGTTAGCCATATGTACAATGGGTTTTTATTTTCACCAACAACATCCACTTTTTCAAACATCTGGAAAGTAACACTATAGTTTTTGTCACAAAAGTCCGAAATCTCTTTATTGGTTCCCGGTTCCTGACCTCCAAAATTATTTGCGGGAAAACCAAGGATGGTAATTTTATCTCCGTAATCCTTATTTAACTTTTGCAAATCCTCATACTGTGGAGTATAGCCACATTCTGAAGCTGTATTTACGATCAAAAGTTTCTTTCCTTTATACTGATCAAATTTGATTTCTTCGCCATCAATGGACTTCATGACAATGTCATAAATTGATGCTGTTGACTGTATTGGCATATTATCAGGCTTCGATTCGATACGCTTGAGTCCACAACCCGAAATCAAAACCATTATGAATAGTAAATTTTTCATTTGTTAGAATTTGCCTGATAAGCAAAGTTACATCCTTTCGGGTACATCAATACCTAATAGAAACATCGCTTGATTGATAGTTTTTGCAACTATACGGGACAATGCTACTCTGAATATTTTTTTGTTGTTATCAGTTTCACCAAATATGGATATCTCCTGGTAAAACTTATTGTATTCCTTAGCCAGATCAAACACAAATTGTGCAATTGCTGAAGGAGAAAATTCAGTTGCCGCTTCCTTTATCCTGTCTTCAAATTGAGTAAGTAAAAAAATAATTTCACGCTCATGAGGCAATATTGAATCCACGACTACGGGATCATTATCAGTTAGGCCCATTTCCTCTGCCTTTCTTACAATGGCCGATATGCGGGCATAAGTGTACTGTATAAATGGACCGGTATTTCCCTGAAACTGAATTGAATCCTCGGGATTAAACAACATTCTCTTTTTAGCATCAACCTTCAATAAAAAATATTTTAACGCACCAAGACCTACAGTTCTGTAAAGTGCATTTGCCTGCTCTTCGTTAAATCCATCTATCTTGCCCAACTCCTGGGTATGCTTTTTAGCCGTTTCTTCCATTTCGTGCATCAGGTCATCGGCATCAACAACCGTACCTTCCCTGGATTTCATTTTACCTGTAGGAAGGTCCACCATTCCATACGACAGATGGAAACATCCCCCGGCCCAGTTGTAACCAAGTTTTTTAAGGATTAAAAACAATACCTTAAAATGATAATCCTGTTCATTGCCAACGGTATAAACAAGTCGTTCCAGCCGGGGAAATTCTTTGAACCTTTCAATTGCCGTACCTATATCCTGTGTCATGTAAACGGCAGTACCATCCGACCTTAGAAGCAACTTTTGATCCAGGCCTTCTTCTGTAAGGTCAACCCAGACAGAACCATCGTTCTTTTTATAAAATATTCCTTTTTCAAGACCTTCGGCAACAACTTCTTTACCCAAAAGATAGGTGTTGGATTCATAGTAAAGTTTATCAAAATCCACCCCCATGTGCGCGTAAGTTTTATCAAAACCTTCATACACCCATCCATTCATGGTTTCCCATAAATTGTAAACATCCGGATCCTTTTTCTCCCATTTTAAAAGCATTTCCTGTGCTTCCTTCATGATAGGAGCAACCTTTTCAGCCTCTACCTGGTGCATTCCTGAATCAACAAGTAGCTGAACCTCTTTTTTATATTGTTGATTAAACAGGACGTAATACTTACCAACCAGTTTATCACCTTTCACACCACTTGAAGATGGCGTCTCATTCTCTCCATATTTCTGCCATGCCACCATTGACTTGCATATATGGATCCCCCGGTCATTGACAATCTGGGCTTTCACAACATCAAAACCAAGCGCATCATATATTCTGGAAACTGAAAATCCGAGAAAATTATTTCGGAGATGACCCAGGTGCAAGGGTTTGTTTGTGTTTGGTGATGAGTATTCCACCATTACCTTGCGATTGTTTCTTGGGAATACCCCTGGCTCCTTTTCTATTATTGAATTGAATGTCTCAATCCATGCCACATCTGTTATTTCGAGGTTGAGGAATCCTTTTACAACATTGTAGTCTTTAACCAGGTTAGAATTTTCCCTGAGATATTGCCCAATTGCCTGTCCTGTATCCTCGGGTTTCATCCTAGAGGCTTTCAGATAAGGAAATGTTACAAATGTAAAAGTCCCTTCAAATTCCTTTCGTGTAGGTTGAAGTAAAAGTTTTTCCGCTTTTACATCGGATCCAAAAAGCCCTTGTAAAGCTTTTGATATGGATTGTATTAATTCATTTCTAATATTCATAAACATTTTATCTACCAGCCCAGAATGTAGGCAAACATTAACGGGGCTACAATTGTAGCATCAGATTCAATAATAAACCGCGGTGTATCTACATTCAATTTCCCCCACGTAATTTTCTCATTTGGAACAGCTCCCGAATATGAACCATACGAAGTAGTTGAATCTGATACCTGACAAAAGTAACTCCATAGCGGAACATTAACTTCCAAATCCTGATTCAACATCGGTACAACACTAATTGGAAAGTCTCCTGCAATACCACCACCTAGCTGGAAAAAACCCATTCCGTGAGGACCGGCATATTCCTGGTACAAAGATGAAAGGTATGTCATATAATCAATACCAGACTTAATTGTTGTTGATTTTAGTTCCCCTTTTAAGCAGTAAGACACAAAAATATTCCCCAATGTAGAATCCTCCCAGCCCGGAACTATCACCGGAATATTCTTTTCTGAAGCGGCAACCATCCAGCTATCCGACGGGTTTATTTCGTAAAATTGAACAAGCTCCCCCGATCGAATGACCTCAAACATAAATTCATGTGGAAAATATCGTTCACCTGCAATATCAGATTTCTTCCAAACTTCAAACATCTGGGATTCAATCCTTCGAATTGCCTCATCTTCCGGAATACATGTATCGGTAACACGGTTTAGGCCCTGATCAAATAGTTCTTTTTCCTGCAGCGGAGTTAATTCGCGATAATCAGGAATGCGTTTGTACTGATTATGTGCAACCAGGTTCATCAGATCTTCTTCCAGATTGGCACCTGTACAGGTAATTATGTGTACTTTGTCCTGCCGTATCATCTCAGCAAGTGATTTACCAAGTTCAGCTGTGCTCATTGCCCCGGCCAGGGTGATCATCATCTTGTTGCCCGAATCAAGTTGTTGCTTGTATCCCTCAGCGGCATCCACAAGTGAAGCTGCATTAAAATGAAGGAAATGATCTTTTATGAATTTTGATACCTCGCCTTTATACATATGGGCTCACTTTTCAGGTAAAAACACTTCAGACATCATACATCGGGCGCTCCCGCCCCCACAAGCCTCAATGGTATCAAGGGAACTATGGACAATCGGACCAAATTGTTCCAAAGTTGTACGCTGGATATCCGATAAGGAATGGAATGCTGAAGATGACATTACTAAAAGCGCCACTCCTTTATCATTGCGGATTTGGAGCATATTGCCCGCAAACGAGTTGACCTGGTCCTGAGAGATCCCAATAATTTCTTTTCCTGTATTTCGAAGTGATTTAATGACAGCCTCTTTTTCAACCGGATTATCAATAGAATCCAGACAGATAACAGAAAATTCTTCACCCAGGCACATCATTACGTTGGTATGATAAATGGCCAATCGCTGGCCATCAAAAGTTTGATACGATGTAAAAGCAACTATTTTGTAATTGAATTTATCTGCAAACTGATCCAGTACATCTCGATTTGTTCGATCTGAAATCGACGCATAAATAATTCTATTCACCCTGTCCAAAAGCATACTTCCCGTACCCTCCAGATATTTCCCCTTTGTTTCTTCCTCTGAAAGATCAACAATTTCTCTTACCTGATATGAATCTGAAAGCAATTGAACGATCCCCATATCCCGTTCTTTTCGCCGATTTTCTGCAAACATTGGATAAATACAAACAGATCCATTTTGATGAAATGAAATCCAGTTATTCGGAAAAATTGAATCAGGTGTTTTTGGTTCGGGAGTATCTTCAATTACCTGCACGTTTACCCCCATACTACTTAATTTTTCAGCCATTTTATCAAATTCCTCCAGGGCTTTTTCCTGAGCAACATCCGGCGAAAGGCCTTCTACTATTTTTTGATAGTAGTTATTAACTGCTGTTTCTGAATTATACCGAAAATTCACCGGCCGAATCATCAATATATTATTTGTTATCTGTTGGCTCATACTATCAGGTTGTACGTATAAGAGGTAAAGTAGAGCATCGGAGCAGGCCTTCCATTTTAGCTACTTCGGCATAGGGTATTTCTTCTACAAAAAATCCACGTTTTCGCAACTCCTCATTCACAATTGGAAAATTATTTTCAGATACGATTACTTCAGGGTTGATAGAAAAAATATTTGAGCACATGTTATACATCTGTTCCTGATTGATTCGAATAATTTTTTCATCTCCAAAATAGTCTACCAGGTATTCAACATCCTCTTCATTTTTAAAACCACCTTCGTACATGATCGCCTGATCCAAACCAATTGGTTGAAAGCAGCAATCGAGATGCAGGGCATTTTCACGGGGATTAACATCAGACTTGATCAATTCAAAAGCATGAACTTCATAATTTGGAAACTTTTCTTTTAAAAAATCAACCCCGGCCTTATTGGTCCGGTTGACTTTGTGTTCTTTGAAATCATCTCCTACAGAGTAGCCCACAAAAATTTTACCTTTCCAGGGCAATACATCTCCACCTTCAATTTGCACATCTTCGGTGGCCCGGACAATTTTATTATTATCAATCTGATCATGGAGGTAGTCAATACCTTTAATTTCGCCTTCCCGATCGATTACAATGTTCGAAACCACAAAAATATCATCAATTACAAAACCAATGTCCCTGGAATAAACCTGGTTCATCCCCTCCAACACTTCGGGACGATAAACTTCAACATTATATTTTTTTAAGACCTTCTCAAAACCTTCCATCTCCGTAACCAAATCTGATTCTTTTGGAAATGTACCATTCAATATATGTTGCAATGATTTTGGGTCGTATGCATCTTCAGGGGTTGGTGTTCCTCCGAAAGAGATTGCCGTTCCCAGAACAACAGACTTTAATTCAGAAGTTTCATCTAATATATTGAGGTTAATCATACTAAAACTAGAAATTGGAGGTGCAATTTAACAATTGCATTCGTATTTTATTGTTTTGGGCTACTAATGAAAATATAAAAATATCTGGGTTATTAGCTTAGAGTTATGAGGGTTCGGTTACAATATGCTTATGTACAATTTCATCCAACGTCAACCCATAAAAATCTGCATATTCTGTTAATTCGCTTCCCACAAGTGCGGTAGCTAATCCAAGTTTTTTGGCCGGGACCAGATCACGCTCTTTATCACCAATCATCCACGAACCTTCCACTTGAATTCCATATTTAGCAATCGCCTTTTCAAACATTAATGATCCGGGTTTTCTGCATAATGAATCTGTCTGCTCCGGATAATAAGGGCAGTAATAAATATCATCGATTAATCCATCAAGTTCATTCATCATATGCTTGTGACAATCTTCCATGTCCTCAACAGAGTATATCCCCCTACCTATACCAGCCTGGTTTGTTATGACTACACACAGGAAATTACTTTCCTTTAACTTTTCCAATGCATTTTTGACTCCCGGTAGAATAACAAAATCGCTTAATTGGTATGTATAGTCACCTCTTTCCTTATTGATTACTCCATCACGATCTAAAAACACACATTTTTTCCCAATTCGCATCAGGTAAAACTTAAACTATCTTTCATCCGTAAATATTTATTTAATTTAGCCCACTTAATTTCCGGTACCAAACCAATTCCTGTGAACGATTGTCTTGTAATTATACCCACCTACAACGAAAAAGAAAATATAGAAGACATAATACGTGCGGTATTTGATCTTTCACAGTCAATGGATGTTCTTGTTGTTGATGATAATTCACCGGATGGAACCGGGAAAATCGTAAGGGAATTGCTGGTAAAAATTAAAAACGAACATAATACACTCCATTTAATTTCGCGAAACAAAAAGTCAGGATTGGGAACAGCCTACATAGCGGGTTTTAAATTCGCTCTGGAGAACGGGTATAAATTCATCTGTGAAATGGATGCAGATTTTTCTCATAACCCTGAAGACCTACTAAAACTACTTTCTGAATGCAAAAATGATGGCAATGATGTTGCCATTGGATCACGTTACATTACAGGAGTGAATGTTGTCAACTGGCCTATTAATCGTGTTTTGTTATCTCTAACTGCAAGCAAGTATGTTAAAATAGTAACCGGTATGCCAATTGCTGATCCCACCGCAGGGTTTGTATGCTACAAAAGAGAGGTTCTGGAAAAATTCCACCTCGACCAGATAAAATTTGTTGGTTATGCTTTCCAGATCGAGATGAAACACCTGGCATGGAAGGCCGGGTTCAAAATCATTGAAGTGCCCATCATATTTACTGACAGGGTGAGAGGAAAATCAAAGATGTCTACTTCAATTTTCAGAGAAGCAGTGGTCGGAGTAATCGGAATGAAATTTTCGAATTTTCATAAAAAGTTGAATGAGTAAATGGCTGATAATTAAGCCTATTAGTCGTCATCCTGACCGTTAGGGAAGGATCTCTATGTGAGTAATCAGATAATAACTTAGAGATATTTCGCTGTCTTTCAATATGACGATTTTATTCTTATTGGATATTCCAACTTTCCATCATCATGCCTACGGCATGCAGGTCCAACAATTCAATATTCCAGTATTCCATTCTTCCAACCCTTCAATTAAACCGAATCGACTTGATCGGCTGCATCCTGCTGATCGCATTCGCAGGAAGCATCATTACCACACTTACAACAATGAATATGAGCAGGTTCAACAAAAACACAATCCCCCAATCCCACTCAATAGGCACGTAACTCATGTAATAACTGACCGGGTCGAGTTTAATTATCTTAAATTGATATTGGATAAAACTCAATCCCAATCCAGCAATATTCCCTGCTAAAAGGCCCCTGATGATCAACCCCATTCCCTGGTACCGAAATATTTTCGTAATAGTGGCATTGTCAGCGCCCATTGCTTTGAGTAACCCAATCATCTGGGTGCGTTCCATTATTAGAATCAGAACGATCGAGACCATATTAAAACTGGCAACAAATAGAATCAGGATAAGGAAAATAGTAACATTATTGTCGATAAGATGCAGCCAGTCAAAAATCTGGATGTATTTATCGCTCACCTTTTGGACAAATAGATCATATCCGGCAATATTGTTTAGCTTATCATAGGCTTCATCAATGTTTCCAGCATCCTTAATGTATACCTCGAAACCACCTGCCAGCGTATCAGGCCAGTCGTTCAATCTTTGAAGTAGCCCGAGGTCTCCAAGGATTATTTTTTCATCAAAATCTTCGATCCCTGTTTCATACAATCCTTTTACAACCATCCTTCTGGAGCGTGGTGGATCCTGGATAAAATGTATAATAAACTGATCACCAACTTCAAGTTTCAAACGATTAGAAATGTGAGTACTGAGAATAACATCTGTTGAATATCCTTCATCTTTGAACTCAATAAACTCCCCGGATTTCAGGTTTCCACCAAAATAATCCATACTAAAACTCTTTCCGACACCTTTAAAAACAACTCCATCAACCTCTTCATCCGTTTTAATAAGCCCTGCCTTATGGCTGAATTCCTGAACATGGGCTATAAAATCGATGGAATCCTGGTTCTTGTAAAAAGGAGTATTAAGCGAAACAGGATCCTCATGAAATGATCTGCCCAATGTGTATTTTGAAACAAGTAAATGTCCGTTAAAACTATAGATCTTGTTCCTGATCGTACTTTTAAATCCCAAAAGGATAAAAAAAGCAATGATCATTACAGTAAGTCCCAAACCGATACTGGCAATGGCTACTTTGTGAATCGTCGATGAAAACGTGTTTTCATTAGGCTTACTAATTCTCTTAGAAATAAAAAGTGGGAAATTCAATTATTTGTATTTTTATTTTTGTTAAAGTTCGCGGATCAAATGGATAAATACGACTGTTATGAATATAATAATTCATATTAGCACAAACACTGTTATTTTTGAATCAACTTGAAAATTACTTAGATTTTGAAAATTTTATATTTATGTCTTGGCTTTACCGGCTTGATTGTAACCGGATGCAATGAACCGCCTCATAACCTCCAAAATGAAAACACAATAATTGGTGTGATGCAAATGGATACATACATCCCCCTGCTTTCCAACAAATCTGTCGGGTTGGTAGTAAATCATACTTCCGTGGTGGGTAGTACACACATACTGGATACCCTGGTAGCCAAAAAAATTAATGTAAAGGCTGTATTTGGACCTGAACATGGATTCAGAGGCACAGCTGATGATGGTGCTTCTGTTGACAACGAAACTGATTCTAAAACGGGTGTTCAGATCATATCATTGTATGGCAAAAAGCGCAAACCGGAAAATGCCGACCTGGAAGGGATCGACATTATGATATTTGATATCCAGGACGTTGGGACCCGGTTTTATACTTTTATCAGTACCATGCACTATGCAATGGAGGCTTGCGCTGAAAATAACATCCCATTTATTGTACTTGACAGGCCCAATCCTAATGGGTATTATGTTGACGGACCTATTAGGAAGCCAGGATTTGAATCTTTTGTGGGCATGCATCCCATCCCGGTGGTCCATGGCCTCACTATTGGCGAACTTGCCACTATGATCAACGAAGAAGGGTGGCTTGCAAACGGTATAAAATGTGAATTAACAGTCATTCCGATTTCGAATTATTCGCACAAAGACCATTATTCATTACCGGTAAAACCCTCCCCCAATCTTCCTAATGACAAGTCTGTTAATCTTTACCCCTCACTATGTTTTTTTGAAGGAACAAAAATGAGTATTGGAAGGGGTACAACATTTCCGTTTCAAGTGGTTGGTTATCCGGACGAACAAATGGGGTCTTTTAGTTTTACTCCAGAATCCATAGAAGGAATGGACACAACTCCCAAATACAAAGGTGACACCTGCTATGGTATCGACTTAAGAACCACAGAAGATGAGGATAAAATAAATCTTACGTGGTTGATTGATTTCTACAATAAATATCCTGAAAAAGAGTCCTTTTTTAATAACTATTTCAACACCCTCGCTGGAACTGATGAATTGCGAAAGCAAATTGAAGAGGGCTTATCTTCAGATGAAATACGGGCTACGTGGACCGAAGATATTACAAAGTATAAAGCGTTACGTAAAAAATACCTCCTTTATCCTGACTTTGAGTAATTCATTTTAGCTATGCAAAAAAAATATCCCCAATGAGAAACCTAAGGATAATTTTTATGGGGACGCCAGAATTTGCGGTTCCGGGGCTAAAGATACTTGTTGAAAATCAGTTTAATATTGTTGGGGTGATAACAGCCCCCGACAAACCTAAAGGCAGGGGTCAGCAACTAGCTGTTTCTCCTGTTAAAGAGTATGCACTATCTCAAAATTTAAATATACTTCAGCCTGTAAATCTTAAAAACACTGATTTTCTTAATGAGCTAAAAATCATTGGAGCAAACCTCCAGGTGGTAGTTGCTTTCAGGATGCTGCCAGAGGTTGTCTGGGCAATGCCCCTGTACGGTACATTTAATCTTCATGCATCCTTACTCCCTCAATATCGGGGTGCAGCCCCAATAAACTGGGCAATAATCAATGGAGAAATTAAAACGGGTGTAACTACTTTCTTCCTTAAACAGGAAATCGACACCGGGGATATTATAGACCAGGAAGAAGAACCTATCCTTAAAACGGACGATGCCGGATCGCTTTACGAGCGCCTGATGAATAAAGGTGCCGGACTAATATTAAAAACTACAGAATTGATCAAATCCGGAGATATACCCTTGCAACAACAAGTCGTACCTGCTATTCTTAAGCATGCTCCCAAAATTTTTCGGGAAACATGTAAAATCAACTGGTCAAGATCATCGAATGAACTTTTCAATTTTATAAGGGGATTATCACCATACCCAGGTGCCTGGACAGATATTCTGGATAACAAAGTATTTAAAATATATAAATCTACTCCATTGGAGCAAAAAGAGTATCCTGAATCAACTTCTGATCAATATTTTTGCGATAATGAAAATATACTGGCCATCAAAACCGGGGATGGGTGGCTTGGAATAGACGAGCTGCAGCTACAGGGGAAAAAAAGGATGACTACGGTGGAATATTTAAGGGGGTACAGGTTTAAATTATGATTTAGAATTAACCATATAACTTTTAGTAATTTATTTATAAAAACAGTTGTAACTATTCAGGAGACCAAATGGTATTAATGATTCATTTATGGATGTAAA
>CAZONK010000050.1:12128-16633 GCA_964581095.1 uncultured Roseivirgaceae bacterium | reverse complement strand
AACAGCGCCAGCGATGCATTGGAATGTCTGGTTGAAGCAAGAAAAACGAATATATATCAAAAAAAGGAAATAGAGCAGGCTGTATTTAAAATAATGGAAGAAAACAGGTATGTTCAATTGCTATCCAATCTTGTTGGACTCAAAAACAATAAGAACCTGGATGTTCCTGATAGCCTTTTACAAAAAGAAAAACTACTCACAGAACAGATAAAAAATTTTGAAATTGATTTAAACATTACTTTAGATTCCCTTGATCGGTTGCGTATTGAGAAGCAACAATTCTTAATAATCCGGGAACTTGAAAAACTACACGATTACATCCAGTTAAATTTCCCTCAATACTATCAAAAGAATACTCCATTTTCTACACTTCCTAAAGTACTGGAGGTGCTTTCCCCTAAACAACAGGTTATTGAATATTTTTGGTCTGATTCGTTAATTTATGCATTGGCTTTCAACCCTGATACGATTAAGTTTAAAGTGATCGAAGTCAGCAATGATCTTATTACCAACCTCAATTCATTAAGAAAATTTCAAACCAATGAGTTGTCCCGGGAGGTACAATATAATTCTTATAAAAATGTTGCACGCTACATTTATAACCGGTTATTGTTGCCTATGGTTTTTGAAAATACCACACAATTGATCGTTTCACCCAGTGGCCCACTAAACTTAATTCCTTTTGAAGCATTGATTACAGACGACAGTGGCAACAACTTCAGAGATGCATCCTATGTGCTAAAAAAATGGGATATACAATATGTTTACAGCGGAAGTCTTTTACTTGAGCAAAAAGAAAGGAAATTGACGTCCTCTCCTTTGTTACTGGCAATGAGTTATTCAGATATGGACACACTCAATATAATTGCCGATAGAAATGAAGCTGCAGATATTCCGGCATCAGCAATCGAAGTTAAAATGATCAGTGAGATTTTTGATAGCGGTACAAACAAGTACTTTACAGGCGAAAATGCTTCCAAACAAAAATTTAAAGAACTGGCGTCAAATTACCAAATTATACACCTTGCAGTACATGGATTTTCTGATACTGCTAAAGCCGTTAATTCACACCTACAATTTCGTGCTGATCCGGATGAAAATGAAGATGGTAGATTATATGCGCACGAACTATACGGCCTCAATTTGGATAACCTTGAGTTGGCGGTTTTAAGCGCCTGCGAAACAGGGCTTGGTAAACAATACCGGGGCGAAGGTGTTTTCAGTATGGCACGTGGGTTCGCCTATGCCGGCTGCCCTAGTACTGTAATGAGTCTATGGAAAACCGATGATACCCACACCGCGGAGTTGATGCAATACTTTTACACTTATTTGAACCAGGGATCCAATGTGAGCCATGCACTGCGCCAGGCCAAACTTGACTATATCCAAAACAATGATTCACGGTTTTCAAATCCATATTACTGGGCCGGATTTGTTTCGCTTGGAAGTGACTACCCTGTTGTGAAAAAGACCAACAATATAATGCTATTTTCGATTATCGGGTTTCTGGCCCTGATAATTGTATTTATAGTAATTCGCAGGAAAAAACAAGATGCAGTATGATAAAGCATCATGCAGAATGGTTATCAGGCTTTGGGACAGTCAAAGCAACCAATGGCATATTAAGGAAGTTATAGTCCTGGGTAAACCCCGAACCGGCCCATCAGATAAATATTTAAAAGTACATGATGCATTTGTTGTACCAGATAAAAATGGTGATTTCTGCTCTAAAACATACGCAGATGAGGAGTTAGATGCCGTACATACTTTTGTGGTGGCAAGAATTACCATTGACTTGTGGGAAAAAGCCCTCGCCCAATCTATTTGTTGGGCTTTCCCCGGCCCTTTAATGATCCGTTTGAACGAGCCTATAGTAGAAGCCAAATATTTTGAAGATCAATCCACAATTGCATTTGGAAAGGCAGGTAAAATGCAAAGGTTTACATGTCGGTCGATTGACATTGTAGCACACGAAACAACTCATGCCATATTAACTACCCTGTTTTCTTCTACAACACTCAATAAAAATTTAGAAAATAGGGCTTTTACTGAAAGTATTTGTGATATTTCTTCAATAATTGTTAAGAATAAACTTTCAGGCAATGTGTTTGATTCCAAAAATACTGACTTTACAAAAGCAAATTACCTTTCTGAATTTGCATTAGGCTATAGTGACACTAAAGACGACAATTTTGGCATCAGGTCAGCTTTAGAAAAGCTAAATGTGGCAGCCCGATGGTCAACTCCATATTCCAAATCTTCATTCCTTACCAACAAGTTCTATCATAAATTTATTCAATTGTTGTTGGTAGGGAATGAGTCTATGGACACTAGTCTGGACAAGTTGTTTAGTGAAATTGGCCACATTTTGCTCGTTAAAAACAAAATTCCAATTATTTACCAACAACTCCTTGGTTACTTTGAAAATTAAGATTTTGCAGTAGCTTTTTTTGTAATCTCTGTGATTTCAGCAATCCATAATTTTAGTTTCTGTGAACCCACCTGTGTCTGACAGTTGTGTAATTCAAAATTAACTTCATCTCCTGGATCTACTCTACCCCCCAACCCTGCAAGTATAAAGGGTTTGAAAATACCCGGCCGCGGTTTTCCGTTAATAGTCTCTACTTCAAGATAACCGACCCCCGGAATGGAGTTTCCCATAGCACCTGGATCATCATTATCTTTTCCTCTTCCTGTTCCTGTAGGCATAATTTTATATTTTAGTTAAACAATAGGTTAGTTAATAATTCAATATAATCTTATTATAATCTTATTCCAATTCTTTTAGCAGCTTATTCGCCTTTCCAGCATAGTAGTCTTCGCCTTGATCACGTATCTTCAATAATGTGGTAATTGCCATGTCAGCATTATCTGTCTGCAGGTAACTAAGCGCCAGGTACCATTCGGCAACTCCTGCCAGCCCTTTACCAGCCTCAACAACAGTAGCAAATTCTTTGGTAGCATTTTGACCATCGCCAGTTGCCAGGTAAGCATTCCCCAGGTAGAAGGTGTTCAACAGTGGATCATCTGATTCCTTTACAGCCCGTTCGAAATGTGGTATTGCCTTTTCATAATCTCCCCTATCATAGGCGGTAAAAGCTTCAGTAGTAACATCTTTTGATTCAATAACCTCACCACGGGTTTTTGGGGTAGTATTTGCATAGGGTTCAAAATACTCTGCCACTAATTCCTGGTTGTTTACAGTATTCATCGGGTAAAAAACAAACCAGGCGGCCAGAAGAAGCACAATAGATGCTGCTACCCTGAATGCAGGATTTTGATACCATAGTATAATCACCTTTTGCTTTGATTCTTCTTCTCTAGCATCTCCGATATCGACTTCCTGCTGATCAGGACTATTTGATTCATCTTCATCCTCCAGGGTTTCCTCCAGTTTCGCCAGCTTTTCTTTGAGCGTAGAACGGGCACCCGTTTGGCGGATCCCTTCCGACATCACTTCCAGGTCATCAAACAGATCCCGAAATTTTTTGTCAGTAACCAACCGGCCATGCACTTCAAGCTTTTCATTCTCGCTTGCAATACCCCGCTGGTACTTATCAATCAATTCAATATCGGTATACATTTCTTCCATATTAATTTCTTTACTAACCATTATTATCCAGTTTAAATTTATCCAATTCTTTCGTAAATATTTTTCTCAGCCGGGCAAGGCACTTACATTTAAGATTTTTCGTAGTTGCCCTGTTTTTGTAACTTAATTTCCCTGCAATTTCATCCATCGACATCCCATGGAAATAATACAACTCCAACAGCGTTTTGCAAGGGTCTCCCAGTTTTTCCAGGCTTTTGGCTGTCACCTGAAGTTTCTGCTCCTTTTCCTCATAGTCCCATGTTGACACATCCTCAATATCTATTGTAGTCGCATCAACATCACTGCTAATCCTGGAATCAGACTTTTTAAATTCGAGGAACTTATTTTTCCCGATAGCAAACAGGTATGTCTTGACACTACTTTGTAACTTCTGAAGTTTGTTGTTGAGAATATTCTCATGGAGGGTAAGAATTGATACCTGGTAAACATCCCTGGCTTCATCCCGGGAACAACTATAGTTTGCAGTGATCCATGCGATAAATTCCGATCTGTACTCCCGGTAGATTATTGCCAACTGGTTACTGTTTCCGTTTCTTATTTCTTCAATTATCACCTCATCGTTCATTTGGGTGTCGCGTTTAATTGAAAAAAGGTAAAAAGGTAACCCCGAAAAATTATTAGTAGCATTTAAATTTGATTACAAGCCCGCCTATAAAGTAATAAGTTAGTAAAATCATCTTAATAAATAAAGACCTTCTTATTGCTGGTAGGTTAACTGATTTACAATCAGATAGCTACAAGAATAATTAATTAATGTTTGAACATTTTCTTTCTTCTTGCACATTATATGACTGTTTTTGAAAATAATTGGGTTACCAATTTAAGTAAACGCAATTAATTGTACAATTCGAAAATAATGTTTCACTTAAACAATATCACTATGAAAACTATC
>CAZONK010000050.1:5594-12028 GCA_964581095.1 uncultured Roseivirgaceae bacterium | reverse complement strand
CCTGAAGTTGTAGTCAGCCCTGATCCCTGGATTATATTCCAGGAAAGTATTGATGAAATTATCAGTTCTGCAAAAGATCAAACCGACGAAAACATCTACAATTCAATAGTAGATGAATTGGAGAAGATGAAGCCCCCTTATGAGGCATTTTACTTTAAACCAGAGAATGAAAACCGTAAATAATAATCAAGATGACCATCATATTTCAACTCTTGCTTGATCTGGTTATGCTCGCGGGCCTTTTGATGATTGTTGCGTTTGCACAATGTAAGCGCAACTTCATCTTGCCTCTCGCGGTTATCAACCTGGTCATATTCAGCCTTACCCTGGTGATTTATGGGCAGGAACTAAGTCTGGGCTCCGGATTAGGATTGTTTGCAATGTTTACGCTCATGAGATACCGTAGTAAGCCCCTGCCACCTACGGAGATGAGCATGCTTCTTATCGCCATTTGCTTTGGCGTGCTTAATGCCGTATTTCCAGGTATTTTCAACATATACTTTGTATTGGCGCTCGAAGCCATGATCCTCATTGTATTATATGGCATGCTACGATTCGGAGCGAAAACCATGAACCGAAAAATAAGGTATGAAAAACTGGAACTTTTGAAACCTGAGAAGCATAATTTACTGATCAGGGATCTTGAGTACAGATTTAATAAACCTGTAAAAGAGGTATCTATCGAATCGATCTGTTTTCCAGAATCATATGCCATAATATTTGTGAAGCTACATCTGCATAAGACAATCGTACATGCTCCCTTGAAAGAGACAGTCATTGCCCTGACTACGGATAAAATGGAAACTGCAGTAAGGCAAAATGGATCTTAAAATTAAGAGATCGCATAAATAGATCGCCAATATTTCTTTCAAAAAATTATAGACCAAGTAGTCAATTGTTTCTACATTTGGAGGCGCTCGAATGTAACTATGCACATTGCTATTTCAGGAAATATAGGCTCAGGGAAAACCACACTCACAGAAAAGCTTTCGAAGCACTTCCAGTGGAAGGCTGAATTTGAATCTGTAGAAAACAATCCCTACCTGGCGGACTTCTACGAGGATATGGATCGATGGGCTTTTCACTTGCAAATCTACTTTCTTAATAGCCGGATCAACCAGATAAAACGAATTCAGAAATCAGACAAATCTGTCGTACAGGATCGGACTATTTATGAAGACGCGTACATTTTTGCTCAAAACCTGCACACTTCAGGTCACATTAACAAACGCGATTATCAAAACTACCTGAGTATATTTAATTCCATGATCGATATGGTTAACCCGCCCGACCTGCTTATTTATCTGCGTGCAGATATATCGAGGCTCATCGAACGAATACAGAAGCGAGGTCGTGAATTTGAAGATGCAATGCGTATCGACTACCTGAAAAACCTCAATGTGCACTATGAAGATTGGATAAGTACTTATGACCTTGGAAAACTTCTTATCATCGATGTCAACACCATAGATTTTGTCGAAAACATTGAAGATTTCGGAACAATCGTTGACAAGATTGATGTGGAGTTATTTGGGTTGTTTAGTCAGTAGAAGTTATCAGTGGTCAGTGGTCAGTTATCAGGTATCAGGTATTAGTGGTCAGGTATAAGTGATAAGTGATAAGTTGCTGTATTTTCGGATTTAAAATTTCGAATTTGGTATTTTAAAACTCCAGAAGAATCATTGTTACGACTTCCCGGAAATGTCGTTTTTCTTGACACGTCGTAAACAAACCATATTAGAAAGGCCAGAAATAATGCGGCGATAATCAGGAATATTTTTTTACTTGTTGACATACTAAATAATTTCTCCTCCACAACTGGAGCCGGCCCCGGCCGTACATCCAAAACAGTGTTGGTTCAAAACAATAGGTCGATCCGCCAGTTTTTCAGCATCAAAATTTGAAATGTGCCGGGGTGAATCCTTTGATACAGGGAGATCAAGCATTTGATTGAAATCACAGTCGTAGATATTCCCATCCCAACCAACAGAGAGGGTATCAAGACACATCACTCCCATCAATGCTGAAGGATTAAATGCTTCTACAAGTTTTTCCATGTAGGATTCATAATTACCCGACTGGATGAGATAATCGAGAAAACGTGAGATAGGCATATTGGTAATCGCATACAGATCATTGAACTCAACCGAATGGTCTTCCCATAACTTCCTTTTAAAATCCTTTTTTAATGATGACTGCGAAGGGGGTAAAAAAGCTCCCGATGGATTGTAAACAAGGTGCAATTCCAGGCCGCTGCCTGAAATGCCATAGCCAACACCGTTTAACATTTTCAGAGCTTTTATTGATTTCTCAAAAACCCCCTCCCCTCGCTGGGCATCTGTTCTCCGTGCTGAAAAGTGAGGTAATGAGGAAATAATTGTTACATTATTCGCTTTGTAAAATTCCGGAAGGTCCAGGTATTTATGGTTTGAAACAATGATGGTAAGGTTGCATCTCACTAATACTGAAACATTGAGATTATTAAGTTCTTCAACAAACCACCGGAAGTGCGGATTCATTTCGGGGGCCCCACCGGTCAGGTCCACCGTCTGGATCTCGCTTTTTTTCACCGCTTCGAGGCAACTTTGCATGGTTTCCTTATTCATAATCTCCTTGCGATCCGGTCCGGCATCCACATGACAGTGCTTGCAGGTCTGGTTGCACATCTTCCCAAGGTTAACCTGCAGTATTTCAACTTTTGAGCTTTTCAGGCTATCAATCCCAATTTCATTTAATCGTTCCTGAAAAGTCGGAGTTTTACATTTGGTACCGTGAATATTCAGTACTTCAACCTGGTATGTGGTGTCAGCCAGTTTATGGGACCTCGACCGAAGTGATTTTGTTAGGTTCGTCATAGTTACATCGTAAGTTCTTTGGCTTTATTCATCATTTGTACACCATGAACAAGGGAGGCTCCTCCCCTGATGGCAGCAGCAACATGAATTGCTTCCATCATTTGCTCCTCATCGGCACCTTTTTCCAGTGAAGCGGATGTATAGGCATCGATACAATATGGGCACTGAACGGTATGACTTACTGCAAGTGCTATCAATGCTTTTTCGCGTTCGGTGAGTGCACCATCCTTAAAAACATCGTTGTAGTAACTAAAAAACTTCTTTCCCAGTTCGGGCTGGAATTCAGATATGTCCCCGAATTTTTTCAGGTCTTCTTCTATATAATACGGTTTGCTCATTTTATGAAATGAATTTAAAGTGTAAAAAGTAAGATTGGATAAAGTAATTAGATAGAAGGAGGTGGTAACTGGCAGCTACGCAACACAAAGAGTCTTTCAGGGATAAATATCCTTAAATCAATAAAATCAAGTACTGGACTCACAATACTTTTTAACCATTTAAAAATTTTTAACCCACGATGGTGTTTGATAAAATCGTAAAAATTGGAAGCATTGTCAATATCTGATTTTTCAGGCAGGCTTTTTACTCTTGGAAAAAGACGTTTAAGTTCACCGGCAACTTTTGATGAGTTCCATGAAATATTTTTGAATTTTAAAGAGTTGAAATGACTCTTTGAGATGGCAAGCAGGTAAACACCGCCATCATTCGATGGTCCAATTACAGGAAAATTCCTTTTAAGGGAATTAGCGGCACTTGTGATATCCCCTACATTTAGCTCGGGACAATCATTGCCAATGGCCACAATATTTTCATATCCCAAATCGAACAATGAACGAAAGGCATGACTAAATCGATCGCCAAAAGAATCGCCTTCCTGTTTTCCTTCATCCCAGTGAATAACATCCAGGGTGACGTTGCCCAACTTGCTTTTAGTAAAATTAAACAGGGATTCCAGGATGTTTTTGTTTTGACCCCGTGAGCTGCTAAGAATTTTATTATGCACCTCCACAGATGGGGAGAGTGAAAAGTATAAAACAGCAGTTTTATTTATTGGTTCAGACATCTGAATCATTTAATAAGCGAACTTAACCATTAAAATAATTTTCTTTGCACTTGAGTGTATTAATATTTACTAAATACAGCGTAACAAGTATATTCACACAAACAATCCCAACTATAACAAAAAGTGTTACAGCACCGTTCAATTCTTACTTATATCCTGATAGCAACCGTTTCCTTTACGAAGGTGCTTGCCCAAACGGTGAAAGTTATCGATGCTACTACGCTACAGCCAATACCTGAAGTCGCAGTATTTAACCTCGATCGTTCAGCGATTGCACAAACAAATTCCAAAGGTATTGCTGACCTGACCCCCTTCGATCCGAAGGACATATTGGAATTTCAGCACCCCTCCTACAAGCTGATTGTATTATCCTATAATGTTGCTTTGAATGCAGGAATCATTCGTCTGTTTGAAGAAATTATACAAATTGAAGAGGTGGTAATCACAGCCACAAAATGGGAACAATCCGGGGAAGTTCCTCAAAGCGTGGTATCCATTTCACCTTCGGAGATAAATTTTTATAATCCACAAACATCCGCCGACATGCTTAAGTCAAGCGGGCAGGTGTTTGTACAAAAGAGCCAGTTGGGAGGCGGAAGCCCAATGATACGTGGGTTTGCTGCAAACGCAGTATTGATTGCCGTGAATGGTGTTCGGATGAATAACGCCATCTTCCGAAGTGGAAATCTGCAAAATGTAATCAATATCGATCCAAATGTACTCGAACGGGCCGATGTAATCCTGGGACCGGGTTCGGTCATCTATGGAAGTGATGCCCTTGGAGGAGTAATGAATTTTCGCGTTAAAGAACCGAAATTTTCAATTACGGATAAAGCATCATTCGGAAGCACCACTTTTCTTCGCTATGCTTCTGCAAACAATGAACAAACAGGCCATATTCACTTCAACATAGGAGGCAGGAAGTTGTCTTGGTTATCTTCTTTCACATATTCGGGCTTCTCAGACCTTATCACAGGAAGCAAGCGAACAGATAAATTTCCGGATTACGGACGCAGGTATTATTACGTGATTCCAAATGGATTAAATGATGCAATTGTAGGCAACACAAATCCTGACAAACAGGTTTTTTCGGGCTTTTCATCAGTTAACACAGTCCAGCGCCTCAAATACCGGCCGGGTAGTAATATTGATTTAACCTATGATTTTTTTTACAGCACCACATCCAACATTCCCCGGTATGATCGGTTGATCGTAACAGATAATAATCAGTTGAAATATGCCATCTGGAATTATGGGCCACAGAAGTGGATGATGAATTCATTGAAATTAAACGCGTTCAGTACAACTGCTTTCTATGAAGAAATGAGAGTAGTATTAACGAATCAACAATTTGAAGAATCCAGGTCGGACAGGAGGTACAGAGATCCAGATTTGCGGACCCGCTCAGAAACAGTGGATGTATGGACCCTCAATATTGATTTTGAAAAAGAATTTGGAAGCAGCCGACAAATAGTGTATGGCCTTGAAGGTATCTACAATCACGTAAACTCAGTGGCGAAAACACAGGACATTGAAACGAATATCATCACCGGGGCCAGCACGCGCTATCCAGACGGAGGAAGTGATGTTTCATCGATCGCTGCTTATGCCAGCTATCAACAAGAACTGAAAGAAAATTTACTTTTTTCAGTGGGAGCTCGTTACAGTTATTTCGCCCTTACATCACGGTTTAACGATACTACATTTTATAATTTCCCTTACGACAAAATAGATCTTAATAAAGGAGCAATAACAGGTAATCTCAGTCTTGTGTATTCCACTACTAACCATTGGAAATTTGACTTCCTGGTTGGATCAGGATTTCGTGCACCAAATGTTGATGATGTAGGGAAAGTTTTTGATTCAGAACCAGGCAATGTTGTTGTTCCAAATGAAAACCTCGGGCCCGAGTTCGTTTACAATGGGGAAATAGGAATTACCAAAACCATACCCGGAGTATTCGAATTTGGAGTTACAGGGTTTTACAGCTTACTACGTGATGCAATGGTTCGAAGGGATTTTACAATCAATGGACAAGATTCTATTATCTATGATGGAGAATTAAGCAGAGTGCAGGCATTGGTAAATACAGGACAAGCTTACATTGGAGGCCTGAGTGGAAATTTACAGGCAAGCTTTGCAAAGTATTTTACCTTGTTATCATCTGTTACGATTATGAATGGGTTGGATACTGAAGATAATATACCCCTTCGGCATACAACACCCGCGTTCGGCAAAACAGCAATTACCTTCCGGGGAAATCAATTTAAATTAGAACTTAGTAGTGAATACCAGGCAGACAGGGCTTTTGAAGATCTTGCTCCTTCAGAGCAGAATAAGACCCACCTCTATACCACCGATGGGGCCCTCGGATGGAATATATTCAATTTCAATATTTCCTACCAACCTAATGCACTTTTCCAAATCAATGGTGCCGTAGAAAATATCCTTGACAAACACTACCGCCCTTATTCTTCGGGTATTTCAGCCCCGGGACGTAATTTTATATTCTCCCT
>CAZONK010000050.1:0-5494 GCA_964581095.1 uncultured Roseivirgaceae bacterium | reverse complement strand
TGCATTCTTGCATTCTTGCATTCTTGCATTCTTGCATTCTTGCATTCTTGCATTCCACACTTCGGCTTCGCTCAGTGTTACACCATTCTATCATTCTATCATTCTACCATTCCATCATCGTACCATTCAATCATCCAACCATTAAATCATCGGTAAATAAACAAATCAACAATTCAACAAATAACTAACCGTGATTATCTTTGCGACGAATCTAAACAAGTAAAATAATGAAAAATATTTCTGTCATAGGATCGGGAACAATGGGAAATGGAATCGCCCATGTGTTTGCACAAAATAACCATAAAGTTACATTGATTGATATTTCCGGTGATGCATTGAAAAAAGCAATGGAAACCATCTCAAAAAACCTTGACCGACAGGTTAAAAAGGAGCTGATTGATGAAACAATCAAAACTTCAACAATATCAAATATCAGTACCACTACATCAATGGAAGACGGTGTTAAAAATGCAGACCTTGTTGTTGAGGCAGCCACCGAAGACCTGGACCTGAAACTTAATATTTTCAAAAAAATCGATAAAAACAGCCCTTCTTCTGCTATACTATCATCGAATACATCATCCATTTCGATAACAAAAATTGCTTCTGTAACAAACCGACCCGATAAAGTTATTGGTATGCATTTTATGAATCCCGTACCGGTGATGAAACTTGTTGAAATTATCCGGGGGTATAATACATCGGATGAAACAACAAAGACCATTATGGATAAGTCCTCTGCAATTGGTAAAACACCCGTAGAAGTCAATGACTATCCTGGTTTCATTGCCAATAGAATTCTCATGCCCATGATAAACGAAGCCATCTACTCCCTCTATGAAAATGTAGCCGGGGTTAGCGAAATAGATACAGTAATGAAACTTGGGATGGCACACCCGATGGGCCCTCTGCAGCTTGCCGATTTTATTGGTTTGGATGTATGCCTGTCAATCCTCAATGTACTGTACGAAGGATTCGGTAATTCTAAATATGCACCCTGCCCTTTGCTCGTAAATATGGTAGAGGCAGGCCACCTCGGAATTAAATCAGGAAACGGGTTCTATCAATGGAACCAGGGAACAAAAGAACTTATTATAGCAGACCGGTTTGTTAAATAAATCTACTCAGGAACTCAAAATAACTACCTGACGTTAAATTGGTTGATTCTGACTATTTTTGTAGTTTGAAACTATAGTATATCATTGTATAATTTCTCTAAGCGCTATATGCGAATAGCAACAATTCTTTTCTGTTCATTTCTGTCAACATCTACATTTGGTCAAATGAATCAATCTGAAGTGAAAAAATACTACAATGAAGGAGTTCAGCATTTTACTGATGGTAATTTTAAAGCTGCAAACGGGTCTTTTCGGAAAGCCCTTGCTACCAATGATGTATTACCGGTGAACCTCTCCTACTATTTTGCAGAAACCCTATACCATATAAAACAATTCACGAATAGTAAAAATTTCGTTGACAGATATATTAAGGTGGCTGGTCAGGGCGGAGATTTTTATGATGAAGCAGTCAACCTTCAATCGCAGCTTAAAATTGAATTTATAAATATCAGGAACTGTAATTACTGCAATAATTTTGGTTATAGGTTAGAAGATTGTGACTACTGTGATGCAACAGGCATTGAAACCACTGAATGTCCTCAATGTAAAGGTACCGGCAACACGCTATGTCCAAAATGCACCGGGAAAGGGGTTGTAATTACAGTAGATGCATTCAATCAAAATCACTACGAGACATGTGATAAATGTGACGGGGATGGAGTGATCGTTTGCGAACGATGCCTGGGTGAGAAAGAAATTACCAGGGTTTGTACTTATTGTCTTGGAACTAAAATGCGCCCAACATCAATTATTTGTAACCACGAAGAAGAGCAGGAAGAGTTATTCAGGAAGAAAAAAATTTACCGACAATAATCTTTTATTGCTTTGGTAGCTGCTGCAATATCAAGCGATTCCGCTATTTTAAAATCATTACAAGCCGACCTGTTCAGTTTTTTATAGATTTTTAGGGTACCCCTGTAGAAATAAGCCTCTCCAAATCCATGATCCAGAGCGATAGCAGAATTATAATCATCCATTGCAGGATCAATTTTTCCTGCTTTTTGATTACCTTTTGCACGTATGAAATATGCCATCATAATCTGAGAATGCTCCAGTACAAGATCGCATTGGTAAATTGCATCTTTATATAGTTTATTTCGGTAAAGGTCAGTGGCTAGTGATAATCGTGATTGAACATGATTGGGGTCTAGTTTAAGTACCTTATTGAAATCATTAACAGCTTCGGTGAATTGACCCAATTCTTCAAATGCCCTCCCACGATTATATATCGATTTGATATTATCAGGTTTTAAAACCAGGTACTCGGTATAAGCATTAATTGCTTTCTGATACTCTTTGTTATTAAAATAACGATCACCAATGTAAGCGTCTTCATCCTTACAGGCTCCAAGGGTAGCAATAAATAAAAAAAATACAACGATCTTACTCTTCATTTATGACAAAATTTCGGCAAAGGTAGCCATTGCAAATCAAAACAGCAGGTGATTTAATGAAAGTTGATAAATGTCTTTATTAATCCGGAATATAGCTTGAAACAGGGTTTTTGAGACCTGAGAAGCTTATAATTTCAAACCCCGCATGACCGATCAACATTTCTGCCTGTGCGGCCAAGGGGATTTTATTTTTGTCATCAGAAAACCAGACTTTTAAGGATTCATCCCCCTCTTCAAAAAGTTCATTCCCGGGAATGAGGGGTACTAAAACAAGCGCCCTGAATTTTCCTAATTTGGTTTTAATCACTTCCCTTCCTCTGAAAACAGTTTTCAATTCATAAAAAGTATCCTCAAGAAACGCATCCACGGAAATTGTATCATTAACAGCAATCGTATCAAAATCCAATGACCTGATGATCATCAAACCCCCAAACATGTCATAAATATTATTCTCCGGAGAAAAATAATATTCAGGTTCCTTAAACTTTCTTGTTTCCTGATCTAACTCTTTTACTTCAATCATTTTGGTCTTATGATCGAAGCGTACAATCTCATTTCTACGATACTTGTTTTCAATTAAATTTCTTTCGGTCCGATGGGCTAAAAGAGATGCTGTATCCAGATAAGCGCCAAAATGATCATCAACATGAACCAACCAGTCAACAAGTCCACTAGTTTTACCATACACATCAATTTTATAGGAAGGACGGCCATTAATTTTATAAATCTGATTCCTCACAATTGATTTCGCCTTTCCAACGGTTAAAAATGTAAAATTCATCCGGAATTCCATTATTTCTCCAGGCCCAAAGCTTTCATGTGGCATTGGAGGATAAATTTCTTCTTCATCGCTTTGTACAAAAGCAGTGAAAACCGTTAGAAAAAATATGTAAATGAATATCCTCTTCATTTGAATGTCGTTGTACAATGTTCTTTGTTATATCTTTAACAAAGCCTATGCCAATATTATTACAAAATTAGGGTATTTAAGTAATTAGATGGCAACGTTATGGTCACGAAGTGCTGCATTTAATGAAGTTTTCAGGTCGGTACTTGGCTTTCTTTTTCCAATAATTAAGGCACAGGGAACCTGGTAATCGCCGGCAGGAAAGGATTTAGTATAAGTACCCGGTATAACCACCGATCTTTCAGGAACGTAGCCTTTCGTTTCCACGGGTTTATTGCCTGTTACATCAATAATTTTTGAACTGGCAGTAAGTGCAACGTTTGCACCCAGAACAGCTTCCTTTCCAATACGAACACCTTCTACAACAATGCAACGTGAACCTATAAAAGCATTGTCTTCAATAATAACAGGTGCAGCCTGTACCGGCTCAAGTACACCTCCAATACCCACACCACCACTCAAATGTACATTTTTACCAACCTGCGCGCAACTACCAACTGTAGCCCAGGTATCTACCATTGTTCCACTATCCACATAAGCGCCAATATTTACATAAGATGGCATCATAACTACACCCCTGTTGATAAATGCACCATACCGGGCAAGCCCATGGGGTACTACGCGCACCCCTAACTGATCATACGCTTTCTTTAATGGAATTTTATCGTGGTATTCAAAAGGCCCCACGGTAATTTTTTCCATTTCCCTGGTTGGAAAATAAAGTATCACTCCTTTTTTTACCCACTCATTTACTTTCCATCCCGATTCAACAGGTTCAGCAACACGTACTTTGCCCTCGTCAAGGTAAGCAATCAGTAAATTAATTGCTTCTTTGGTATCTGCCTTTTTTAACAAGTTGTTGTCTTCCCAGGCAGCTTCAATAACTTTTTGCAGCTCAATCATATCTTGTATTTAGAAAAAAGATTTTCAATTTAGTGCAAAGTAAAGTGATAGTTCCCTACATGCGCAAACAGAAAGTCCTACTTATTTCAATTTTAAAACCGGTGGACGACCCGCGAATGTTCGGGAAGTTTGCAGTTTCACTTGCTGAAAATGTAAAATATGAAGTTCATGTGGCAGGAAACAAAGGAACTGGTTCTACCGATATCAATGTAAAACAACACGAATCAAATCAGGTATTACGAAATTCAATTTCCCGGCTTTTGTCTTTCTTACCGACAATTAAATTACTTTTCAAAATCAAACCTGATCTCATAATAACAACTACCCATGATTCACTACTTGCAATAGTCTTATATAAGATATTTTCCGGTTGTAAACTCTGCTATGATGTTCAGGAAAATTATTTAATGAACATCAAACATAGCGCTCATTTCTCTGGTCTATTTAAATACATTTTAGGATACTATGTGAGGCTAAAAGAACTTTTAGCCTTTCCGTTTATCGGCAGTTACTTCCTTGCCGAGACATGTTATTTATCCGAAATGCCATGGCTCAAAAGAAAAGCAGTTGTGATTGAAAATAAAGCAATGTTAACAAAATCAATGCCTGCCCATCAAAGTAATTCCACAACAGAACTCAGATTAATTTATACAGGAATTATAGGTAAAAATTATGGAACAATCAGAGCGGTTGATATGGCAATATCCTTATTGAATCATAGAAATGGCAACCTGGAAATTATCGGTTTTTGTCCGGACAAAAATTATCTTCAACAGCTGAAAGATCACATTGGCAATGACTCCAGGATTACAATTATTGGTGGTGACTCTTTTATCAGTCATAGTGTAATTATTGAGCATGCTATGAATGCCTCATTGGGAATTATCAGTTATGAGGACATCCCTGCAATTAATAATAAAATGCCAACCAGGATTTATGAATATCTTGGTTTGAAATTGCCCTTCATCATTCCTGAAAATGAGAAGTGGAAAAATTTTTGTGAACCGTATAATTCTTGCTTTAGTACTTCATTTTCAGATATTAAACCAGAAAAAATACTCGATTGGTACAATAAAGGTGAATTTTATGTTAAAGAACCCAGTGAAGAAATCAGCTGGATCCATGAAGTAGTAAAACTTAAAGAATCGATAGATAATATTCTCATATATAAC
>CAZONK010000049.1:4719-16926 GCA_964581095.1 uncultured Roseivirgaceae bacterium | reverse complement strand
GGAAATATATCAATGTATAAATAGTAATAGTTAGGTGGTTAATTCTATAAATTTATATCAGAAAGTTGTTCCCTTTTTTTTAAAATTGATTAATATTCATTTACTTTGTAGTTCAAAGTACTTTTTATGAAAGAGCAAAAATACATTGACGATTTGAAAGACATTAGGGAAATTATGGATCGTTCTTCCAGGTTCATTTCATTAAGCGGACTTTCCGGGGTATTTGCCGGAGCATTTGCATTAATTGGAGCATATGCTGCTTATCAAATTGTTTATTTAAATCAAGACTATCTTGTATTCAGACAGGTTGAAATCACGACAGAAAGCCTGACTTTACTTCTGGTAATAGCAATAGTAACATTATTGTTATCAGGAGGAGCCGCTGTCTTTTTTACTACAAAAGAAGCAAAAACAAGAAATCAAAAACTTTGGGACCATCAAACAAGAAGACTGCTAATAAACCTGGCAATTCCACTGGTTACCGGAGGAGTACTATGTCTTATACTTCTTTTTAAGGGTTATATTGGGATTGTTCCCCCCTTAACTCTAATCTTCTATGGCTTAGCACTTGTGAATGCAAGTAAGTACACATTAAATGAGATTCGAAGCCTGGGAATATCTGAAATTGTGTTAGGCCTGGCAGCAACTCATTTTATAGGATTGGGTTTACTTTTCTGGGCTATTGGATTTGGCTTATTGCATATTGTTTATGGTATAATAATGCAGATCCGATATAAGTTGTGAAGGAAATATTAAAAAATTTAAATAAAGCATTTGAAAATAAAGTAAGGCTTGGAATTATGTCGGCATTAGTCGTAAATGATAATTTAGATTTCAATTCATTGAAGGAGTTGCTGGACGCAACCGATGGAAACCTGGCAAGTCACCTAAAATCTCTCGTAAAAAGTAATAGTATCACATTTAGGAAATCATTTTTAGATAGAAAACCCAACACCCGGTACTCGGTGACAGAAGAAGGCCGGAAGGCTTTTGTTAAACACATTAAAGCGATAGAGCAACTACTTAAATAAAAAATTTTAACCATTTACTTTGAAATACAAAGTACATTTAAATTTTAAAAACTATGCGACAGGAAAATTATCCGATTGAAAAAGTGACGAGCTGGATCAAAAATTCGGTTACACTTAAACTTATTACTATCACTATTCTAATGCTTCTTCTCCTGATACCCACATCTATGATTGAATCCATCATTTCTGATAGAGAAGAACTGAACCGGCAAACAATTTCAGAAGTAAGCACTAAATGGGCCAAAAGTCAACAAATAAATGGACCCATCATGACAATCCCTATAATTTATGAGCATGAGAAAGATGATCAGAAGCTTCTCACAACTAAATACTATCACATACTTCCGGAAGACCTTAACATAAGTGGAAGTATTGAGCCAGAGCAACTAAAAAGGGGTATATATGAAGTGGTTGTTTACACGTCTGACCTGGTTATTTCAGGAAAATTTTCAGGAATTGGTAAAATTGATCGTACTAATCTCAAGGAAATCAAGTATGACCAATCCTTTTTAACAATTGGAATATCTGATCTGAGAGGAATTAAAGAGCAAATTGTACTTAAATGGAATAATCAAAAGCTGGGTGTTCAACCCGGATCTATGATACCGGGTACTATTTATTCAGGAATAACGGTTAACCTTCCAACAGTGGAAAGTATGGTTGAAAAACCAATAAATTTTGAATTTCACTTAAATCTTCAAGGAAGCCAAAATTTATCCTTTATTCCACTTGGAAAGGTTACTGAAGTTGATATAAAGTCAAGCTGGCCTTCACCGAGTTTTAATGGCAATTTCCTTCCGGATTTTAGAGAAGTGACGAAAGATGGATTCATAGCCATGTGGAAAATTCTACAGTTAAACCGTAATTTTCCTCAATCTTGGATTGGGACAAATCAACTGGAGAAAATGAATAGTGCATCGTTCGGAGTTGATTTATTTTTGCCTCTTGACGATTATCAAAAATCCACACGTTCAATCAAATATGCGGTAATGACGATTGCGCTTACTTTTTTGATCTTTTTCTTAGTGGAAATTCTGAATAGGAGAAAAATCCATCCTTTTCAATATGCACTGGTAGGACTCGCGCTTTGTCTATTTTATGTTTTACTCGTTTCTATTTCTGAACACTCTAATTTTAACCTGGCATATGGAATATCCACATTTGGAATTGTTACCATGATAAGTCTCTATTCAATTAGTGTATTTAAGATGAAGAAGTTAACGGCCTTATTGGTTGTAACACTTTCAGCAATATATGGCTTTCTCTTTGTAACACTTCAATTGGTAGATTATGCACTATTAATGGGGAGCGCCGGTCTAACGTTGATCCTGGGAGTTACAATGTACTTCACACGGAATATCAACTGGTACAACCTGAACATTGAAACAGATTAATTACTGCGTGTTCAAGGTAACTAATGTACAAATCCAAGTTTACTTTCCAACTCTGAGCTCAGGTTTGGTAAATTTCTTCTTTCGATTAAAAAGGAGGTTAATTCGGCAATATCTGAAAAAATATAATGCTTGTCCATGGATGCCTTGAGGTAATCTTTTCCACTGCTTCCACCTGTCCCGACACGTTTACCTATCATCCGGTGTACCATGTTCATATGCCGGTAGCGCCATGTTGCCATCAGCTCATCTATCTCAAGAAGACTGTTTAACAGTTTGTAGGGCATCTGTAGCAACGGATAATCCCGGTAAAGCATTATGAACAGTGCCGATCGGTTTGCTTTTGCACTTAGCCTCCGGTCTTTTGTAAAATCTTCGTCAAAAAACAATCGATCAAATATCTTCAGGTTATCTTTTTCACCTTCTACAAGACTCTTCTCAAAAGCAGAGCGAAAATCCCCCCAGAATACATGACCTCCAAAAGTTGTTCCGCTTCCTGAACGGTAATCTTTCCAGTATTCTTCCAAATCAAGGTATGGCATACGTTCGAGCCATTCATTCAGCAATTCGATCAGGGATGATTTTTCTTCAATTTTTTTGATAATTGCTTTATGCTCTTCCCGTAATTGGGTCACGTAATAATCCTGCCCGTGGCGTTGTTCAAATTTTAACCCCAGTGCAGCCTCTGTCATTTTGAACTGGTAACTCTGAAAACCGGAAGCCGGGCGCAGTAAGTTTCTGAAATCAAGAAAGTCAAGAGGGGTCATGGTTTCAATGATGTTGACCTGCTGAACCAATACCTTAAGGATTTCAATTACCCGGGATACCCGATGGACGATGATATTCAAGGCTGGTGAATTATCATTTACTTCAGGTTGTGAAAAAATTTCTATCACTGATCCTATTTCGTGAAGTATTTGCTTAAACCATAATTCGTATGCCTGGTGGATGATGATAAAAAGCATTTCGTCATGTGCTTCATTACCAGCCAATCGGCTTTCGAGTAATTGAGCATCAAGAATTTTATTTAACTGGAGGTAATCGCTGTAGTAAACTTCTTTATTTGCCATAACTAAAGGGGTATTTTTAAGAACGTTCTATCTTTGATCAGGTTGCAAAATAGTTAAAAGACCCCAAAATGTCTATCGCGGAAAAAATTCTTACATTTTATAAGCAGCTTGACTATCCGGAATTCCTTCCGGAAGGAGTTGAAGTTATGGATCCATACAGGGAGACTGAAGCAATGAATTATTGTACTCTATTCTATAATAAGTATTATAATGATAACAACAAACGGGTGCTGTTGCTGGGGATTAACCCGGGCCGGTTCGGTGGGGGTATAACCGGAATTCCATTTACCGATCCTGCCAAGCTTGAAAATATTTGTAAAATTCCCAACACTTTTGATAAAAGGGAGGAATTGTCCTCAACGTTTATTTATGATATGATCAACTATCTGGGAGGGCCGGAAATGTTTTATTCCAGGTTCTACATTTCAGCTGTTTCACCTATTGGGTTTGTTAAAAATGGGAAGAACCTTAATTATTATGAGGATACAAAGTTGAAGGAAAAGTGGGAACCTTTTATGGTAGATGCATTGAAACAGCAACTGGACTTTTGTGACAACACCGAAGTATTCAGTATCGGAATGGGAAAAAACATACAATTCCTGAATACTCTGAACAAAAAACATAAATTATTTGGAAATATTACTGCACTTCCACATCCTCGCTGGGTGATGCAATACCGTTTGAAACGAAAGCAGGAGTTTATTGATGAATATGGCGATAAATTAAACTCCCGTTTTTCCAATGGAGATACATAGTGAGTAACATTCGTTCATATTTTTGCTTTTGAGCACCAAAGGTGCGCTAATCGTAAGCCTCGTGTATAGCACGAGGAATTTTAATTATCAAACCAGCATAGCCCCACCGGGGCGTAATCCTAATCTCATAAACAGTTTAGATTACGCACCTTTGGTGCTTATTGCACAATGATTATATAAACCTCGGGCTACTCCCGAGGCTGTTGGATACCGCCCCATTTGGGGCTATGAATGAAGTGAAACTAAGATAGCCAAACAACTAAATCGTCATGAGCATGAAAAAAGATATACGTCATTCTGAACAAAGTGAAGAATCTCTAAGTTCTGTACATCTTCTTACATAGCAATCCCTACGTTTTGCTACGCATCATTTTTTCCTGATCGCTATCGGAAGGGAAGGGTGACGATGTATTTACATCGAATAGAGTGAATTGGCAACCATTTGTGCCTCTTCATAAGTGCAGTAATGTGAAGAATTTAAGTAATCCGAAACGAATGTAACAATATTAGGAGTAATCCCTTCCATTTTAAATTCATCGATGTGTGCCATGATAAAAATTTTATCTTCATTTATATTACCACTCATTCCAAGGAACGATGGAATCTGGCTTTGGGTGAGGAACCTGAAAAAGTGAACTTCCACGTCGTCAGGATCCTCGTGAACAGCACGGTTTAAATAATTATGTGATTTTTGAAGGAAATAGATTTTCTTCAAAGGGTTGACCATATACTTTGCAAGGAATGCACAAGTGGCCCCTTTGTACGCAATTACCCGAGCTGTAGGATTCTCAATTGCTTCCAGTTTATCAAGATATTTTGAAATGTCTTCTGTATTAAGTTCAAGATTGAACAGCTCACTGCGTAGCTTATCAACTTCATCTGCTTTGGCAACAATGCTCAAAGTCAAAAATAAATACAATATGAAATGCCGGGTTTTCATTTGGGAACTCAAGTTTTCAACGTCTTCTACCTGGAAAAAGTTCTGGTGATTGTAAATAATATGGAATTAACGATTTCGTCTATCAAATACTTGCAGTGCATCGTAATGCGTTCGTAAAACTGTATTATACTCTTCTGCAAGGGTGCTTTCACCATAAGTGTCCATTGTACGTGATATATTTTGAAGGATAAGGAGATTCTTCTGGACTTCAAAACCAAGGGTAATATTATTTTCGATGTAATAACCAAGTTGTTCGTCTGCCCGATTCACCAATATTGCAGCTATCTCTTTTGCTTTTTCGAGTTCACCTAATCTGAATAAAAGTGCAACTGTGGTCGCTGCCGTATAATCATATGGAATGGCCTCATTTGGCATTCGGGTAAGGGATGCATCAAGGGCTTTCGAAGCTTTTTCTTCTTTACTTTCTTCGATGAGTACTTCTGCAAGTGTATTGAAACTTGACCTGTGATTCAGGACAAAGTTTCGATAATCCTGGTTGTAGTAAACATCAGGATTATCCAGTTCGCGGTAGTAAAAATTCTCCATCATGTTCTCATACATGATATCTGTATTCACAAACTCACCGGATGTGTTATTTCGTATCGGGAGTAACCTGAATGCCTGGCCTTCCTGGATCAGGTAGGGATCAAAAGTAAAATTTATACCTTGTTTCGAAGTATTGTTAAAATAGATCGGACGTTCCCAATTATTGGTTGTGATAAGGTCGAGTATCATTAAGTCTTTCTTTTCCATCACACTGCCCTTTAATTTCCAATTCATTCTACTTACGATCAGGTGCCTTTTATCCTCGGGTATGATCCCCATATTCAGAACTGCTGTAGTATCAATATCCATAAAAAAGTCCTTGCTGGGAACCAGGTTATACTCTCCATAGGGGCTTTTTGTCCGTAATTGAGGGTTATTATCCTTTATTAAATTTATATACTGGCGTGCATTGATGGGTTTTTCAATCATCTGGCGATAAAATAGTACATCGTTCGGACCACCTTGCCTGTATTGTTCAATTGGAAGGGTATATGGAAATGGTTCAGATTCGTAAGCCCTTCGTGTCATTTGCCCAATATACCAATCCGTATTTGCATAACTTAATACAACTACCCGTACATCGGTCCGGAAGCCTTCTACTTCCTGAACATACCAAAGCGGGAAAGTGTCATTATCGCCTCCTGTAAACAAAATGGCATTGGGAGCACACGAGGCAAGAAAATTCTTAGCGGAATCTACGCTGAAATATCGATCAGATCGGTCGTGGTCGTCCCAATTCTGGTTTGCCATCAGTATAGGTGCAATTAATCCCAAAACAATGGCCACAGTTGCAGCGGCCTTTTGGTTCGCAATATATTTCTTAAATAAACTTGCCATTCCCATTACTGAAATACCTATCCATATTGCAAATGCATAATAGGACCCAACGTAAATATAATCCCGTTCACGAGGTTCTACAGGTGGAGAATTGAGGTAGAAAACCAACGCCACACCCATAAGAATGAAAAGCATAAAAATAAATCCAAAGCTTTCCGGGTGCTTTTTATAAGAATAAAAGAGCCCAATCAAACCCAGGATAAAAGGGATCATAAAATAGTTATTTCGTCCGCGGTTCTCTGTTATACTTGGGGGGGCATCTTTGATACCCAATATTGGCGTAAGCCATGCAGCATCCTGTATATCGCTTTGCCTTCCGGCGAAATTCCACATAAAGTAGCGCAGGTACATAAATCCCACCTGGTGCTTTAAAAAATAGACAATATTATCTGTAAAAGTAGGAACCTGACCTTCTCTGAGCCCTAATATTTCACGATACCTCGTAGGATGATTTCCTGTAGAACTCCATGCCCTTGGTAAAATTGTTGTTTGAGTAGGGTCATATACATATTCCAACTTACGTTCGGCAACTTCGTATTTTTCTTTTCCCTTTACCCATACTTCTGCCCCAACTTTTTGATCGATCACTTCCGCGGTGAAATATGCTCCATAAAGTAAAGGCCGGCTACCATATTGCTCCCGTTTCAGGTAGCTCACAACACTCATTATATCTTCGGGATCATTTTCATCAATAGGAGGATCATATGAAGATCGTATGACCACAAGTGCATAGGTAGTGTACCCAACGAGGATGAAAGCAAAACTAAGAAGAGCTACATTGAGTAATTCCTTTTGATTTTTTTGAGACCAGATCACTCCGTAAACAACTACCCCCAGAAAAAGGGAAACAAAAATTATAACCCCTGTTCCAAAGGGCATTCCCAGGCTATTAACAAAAAATAATTCAAAACTACCTGCCACTGAGGGTAATCCAGGGATTATCAGATCATTAATGAAAATCACGATGATCGTTGCAATTGCAAGGGTGATTAAAACACCGCGCCAGGAAATATTATTTTTCTTCTTTTTGAAATAATAGATCAGGGCCAGTGCAGGTAATGTTACCAGGTTGAGAAGGTGAACGCCAATTGACAATCCAATAAGGTAGGCAAGAAAAACCAGCCATCGGTTTGCCCTGGCTTCATCCTCAACAAGCTCCCATTTCAGAATCGTCCAAACAACGATTGCGGTAAAAAATGATGACATCCCATAGACCTCCGCTTCAACAGCTGAAAACCAGAAAGAATCTGAAAAGGTATATGCCAATGAGCCAACAACACCGGATCCGATAAGCACGATTGTTTGAAAAGCAGTTTCTTTACCTTTTTCCACACTCATAATTTTTCTTCCAATCATGGTAATGGTCCAGAACATGAACAGGATGGTTGCCCCACTACTTACAACGCTTACCATATTCACCCAATAGGCAACGCGTTCTACATCTCCCAGAGCTAAAAATGAAAACAATCTTCCCATTAAAAGGAATAAAGGTGCACCGGGGGGATGGGGAACCATAAGTTTATACGAAACAGAAATAAACTCACCGGCGTCCCAATAACTGGCTGTTAGTTCAAGCGTAAATGCATACACAAGGGTAGCGATCACACACATGATCCATCCGGTAATGTTATTTATTTTCTGAAAGGACATTCTTATGTAAGATTTGATTCCCGTAAAGAGTGCGAAATTAGCAAATTATTGTACAAATGAAGTTCAATTTCAATGTCGATTGTACACATATACAATAAAACGGGATAATGTGCGATTTTGATACTTATGAATAAAATTATTTGTACACACTTACATAGAACCACAACCACAGGAAGTAAACCAAAACATAACTAAATAAAACACTGCCAAACGCAACCCAGAAATCCTTTTTGGCAGCAAGATGTAAGCCGTAAACCAATAACCACCAATAAATAATTTCAAAGATATTGAGTGATTTCAATGGATAGTGATATTGTGGTTCCAGGAGCTGGTAGTCATAAAGGTTTATTAACGACATCGGGTAATATGCTTTTATATCAAACAGGTTTGGATCATCTGAACCAAACATGAAATGGGCAAGTTTCATCAACTCAGGCATAAAAAAAATGGTTTCAGCAATCATTGCTACCTGCCAGCACTTTCTGAATGGTATTTTGTACCCAAAAGCAAAGCTGCCCATCCAAAGGAGAAAAGCGATAATGGTGAACTTCCATAGATAGAATAAAGGAATGCTTATATACTGAAGAGTATTGAACAATTGAAAAATACCCATCTGCCCCCTGGAATCAAGAACTTCAAAGGCAGCCGTCCCGCTTTCAATGAAATTTTTCTTTATTAGTAAAAGCAGGAACGTGAACAGACATAGAAAAATAAAGTAAACTCTTTTGTCTATGTCGAAAAATTCGCGGATCTGCAATTCCAGTTTTGTCAAAATAGTCTCAGATAATTATTTGTGATCGAACAAAAATAGAGCTGATTGTGTAATTTTGGTTCCGTTTATGCGTAGTTTTTTTTTATTTTTCTTGCTTTCGGGAAAATTGTACTCGGGGATTTTACAAGCAGATTCTGTTGATATCCTTCTCGAGAATGTAAAAATTCAAATCGAGGCCACCGAGGCAATAAACGATATGTATAATTTTAAGTTTGATAAGGCTGAAATGCAATTCAGGTGGATCAGGCAACGTCATCCGGATCATCCATTACCTTATTATCTTCTTGGGTTAAGTCAGTGGTGGAAAATAATGCCAAATATTGAAGATCCTAAATATGATGAAGTGTTTATTGAGTACATGGATATCGCTATTGAAAAGGCTGATGAATTACACGAAAATCCAGATACACAATTGGAGGCTTCATTTTTCCTGGCAGCCGGGTATGCTATGAAAGGCCGGTTATATTCCGACCGCGGCTTATGGATAAAAGCAGCAAATGCCGGGAGACTTGCTCTTAAATATCAGCATGAAAGTGAAGATATGCATTCTTTAAGTCCCGAATTTCTTTTTGGCGATGGACTTTATAACTATTATTCAGTGTGGATTCGTGAAAATTATCCACTTCTCCGACCCATTATGATTCCTTTCAAAAAGGGAGATAAGGAGAAAGGGATCCAACAGTTGCGTGAGGTGGCAAACAATGCATTTTACACCCGTACGGAGGCCCAGTTGTTTCTTATGCGTATCCTTTCCCTTGATGAGAATGATACCCCGGGTGCATTACAGATTGCAGAATATTTAAATAACACGTATCCTGACAACCCCTATTTTCATCGTTTTTATGCACGCTTATTGTACTCGGTTGGCAGAAGAAATAAGATGGAAAGTGTTTGCTTATCGATACTGGATCGAATTGATTCAAAAATGCCGGGATACGGTGCCAACGGTGGTCGCTATGCCAGTTTTTTTCTTGGTCAGTACAACCAGGGACGTGGTAAAGACGAGGATGCTAAAATGTATTATGAATTGGCTGTGGCATTTGGAAATAAGATTAATGCATTTGAAACCGGTTATTATCTTTACTCATTATTAAATCTTGGTAAAATGGCCGAATATGATGATGATTATAAGGAAGCCAAAAGCTATTATACGAAGGTGAAGAAGTATGCAAAAAGGAAGCAGCCTGTATATAAGGCTGCGAAAGAGGGTTTGAAGCGTATTAAGAAAAATAAGAGATCAAATACCTAATTTGATTATATTAGCTTAAAATTTAATCATGCCCGATAAAGATAGAATTGACGACCTCGACAGAAAGATTCTTAAGATTCTTCAGGGAGATGGAAGAATAACAAATTCCAGGTTAAGTAATGAGATAGGTTTGTCACCGGCGCCAACCCTCGAAAGAGTAAAGAAACTTGAGACTCTTGGGTATATAAAAAACTATCATGCGGAATTAGATAAATCAAAGATTGGATTAGGAGTTAGCACATTTGTGCTTGTAAGTTTAAAAGGACACAACAAAGAAAATATCAGGGTATTTACAGAAAATATCAGAGACATTGAAGAGATTATTGAATGTCATCATATTACGGGTTCAGGAGATTTTATTTTACGAATAATATCACGCGACATTGCTTCTTATCAAAAATTAATGCTTGAAAAAGTTACAGAAATTTCCGTAGTAGATAATTTGCAGTCAATGGTGATCCTATCAACCTTTAAGGATAGTAAGGTAATGCCGATATTGATTTAATCAATTTATTTTAATGAGCAAAAACAAAGGAACAATGGTGCTGGATGAGGTTCAGGTGAACCAAAAAATCAAGCGAATCGCGTACGAAATTTATGAAAATAATTTCAAGGAGAAGAAATTATTTATTGCAGGAATCGTTGGAGGTGGTTACCGGCTTGCAGGAATGCTGAAAGCTGAATTGGATTCCATCTCTCCGTTTGAAACTTCACTTTTGAAAATTCATCTTGACAAAACTGCGCCTACAAGGGGAGAACTCACTATTGATGGTCGCATTGAGGATGTTAAAAACCATGTTTTGCTTTTGGTAGATGATGTTCAAAATACTGGCAGGACTTTTACCTATGGTATGCGGCCGTTTCTTAATATCCGGGTAAAGAAAATTGAAGTTGCTGTTCTGGTCAACCGCGATCATCTGCAGTTTCCGGTATCTCCAACATATACCGGATATGAGCTATCTACAACACTCGATGAACATATCCACGTTAATCTTGAGAAGGGCGAAAAGTCTGTTTATTTGTACTAGTTCGAATTAATTTTTTAGAAATGTCAGTTCAAAAAGATATTAAGCGTGTAACTACTCACCAACTGCTGGCGATGAAACAGCGCGGAGAGAAAATATCAATGCTTACCGCTTATGATTACTCGATGGCACGGTTGCTTGATAACGCGGGCATCGACGTAATTCTTGTAGGGGATTCGGCTTCGAATGTTATGGCCGGGCACGAAACTACACTTCCTATCACCCTTGATAATATGATCTACCATGCATCATCGGTTGTTCGTGGGGTAAAGCGTGCATTTGTTGTGGTGGATATTCCCTTTGGATATTACCAGGGAAATTCTTCTGAAGCGCTGCGTTCGGCTATTCGTATAATGAAAGAATCGGGTGGTCACGCGGTAAAAGTGGAAGGTGGTAATGAAATAAGGGAATCGGTTGAACGAATTCTTTCGGCCGGTGTTCCTGTGATGGGCCATCTGGGACTAACCCCTCAATCAATTTATAAATTTGGAACCTATACGGTACGGGCTAAAGAAAAAGAGGAGGCAAAAAAACTAATCTCAGATGCGAAAATCCTGGAGGAAACGGGTTGTTTTGGAATAGTACTGGAAAAGATCCCGGCAGCCCTTGCCACTGAAGTGTCTGAAAGCATTAAAATACCTATTATTGGAATAGGCGCAGGAGGAGGGGTTGACGGCCAGGTACTTGTAATGCAGGATATGCTGGGTATCACCAAAGAGTTCGCCCCTAGATTTCTTCGCCGGTATGCCGATTTGGATACAGTTGTAACTGATGCAGTATCGAATTATATCACCGATGTGAAGTCCGGAGAATTCCCCAATAGCGAGGAGCAGTACTAGTGTGGTAATTGCTAAATTGGTTTACTGAATTTTTGCATCAATTTTTTATTTATACAAGGCAAAAATTGAAAGCATAGCATCGCTACGGTTGAAAATTTTAAC
>CAZONK010000049.1:0-4619 GCA_964581095.1 uncultured Roseivirgaceae bacterium | reverse complement strand
CGCAGTAAAAAGGGAAAAGGGGGCGAAAATAGTGAATGAATTTAGTAATTAACACACCAACATATCTATAAACTATGAAAATGGCCAGGCTGGATGGAGTAGATTTTGACAATATACTTCCTGAAAACGGAGCTGAAGGTACATGGATTGGCAAATGTTGGGTTCCTCCAGACATGGCGTATAAGGGAATCGAGGGGCCTCATGTAATATGGGTTGACAAAGGTGTTGTCTATGACATTTCAAATCATTTTCAAACAACAAGTCAGCTACTCAATCGTGTTAATGCGGTTCAGGAGCTTCGGAACTTAAAAAATTTAAAAAGACTGAATGAATTTTTGACTTTAATTAAAAATTCCTACAGGATTCAAAAAGACCTGTCACAACCTTATTTACTCGCGCCAAATGACATCCAGTCGATAAAGGCTTGTGGAGTTACATTTATTCAAAGTTTACTGGAACGCGTAATTGAAGAAAAGGCCGGGGGTAACCCTGCAAAAGCGAATGAAATACGTTCGGGCATATCTATGAAGATTGGCTCTGACCTCAAGTCTGTAAAGCCGGGTTCTTCAGAGGCGCTTATACTAAAAGAACAATTACAAAAACAGGGTATCTGGTCGCAGTACCTTGAAGTGGGAATAGGAAAGGATGCTGAAGTGTTTACAAAAAGCCAACCTCTTTCAGCGGTAACAGGAGGATCACAAATAGGTATATTAAAAGATTCTTCCTGGAATAACCCCGAACCTGAAGTCGTACTAGCTGTATCCAATACGGGTGAAATTCAGGGGGCCACCCTGGGAAATGACGTCAACCTGAGAGACTATGAGGGGAGGAGCGCCTTGCTTTTGGGAGAGGCAAAAGACCAGAACGGGTCATGCTCCATTGGGCCAATGATCCGGTTATTTGATGAAACATTTAGCCTTGAAGACGTGAAAAATGAAGATATTAGGCTGGAAATATATGGTGCTGATGGATTCGAATTGGTTGCAGAATCTAAAATGAGTAAAATTAGCAGGGAACCCGAAGCTCTTGTTTCACAGGTAATTGGTGAAAACCATCAATATCCTGATGGATTCATGCTTTTCTGCGGAACAATGTTTGCCCCAACCCAGGATCGTGATAAACCAGGGGATGGATTTACCCATAAACCAGGGGACAGGGTGGACATCAGTTCACCTAAATTAGGGAGATTGATTAATTGGGTAAATACATGTGATGCCATACCCCGATGGGAATACGGAATCAATGAGTTGATCAATTTTTTAATTAAACGGAATGATGGGTAGTAAAGTGCACAAAAATTTCGAAGTGTACCCGGTGATGCTTACTCCGTTTCAAAAAAATAATAAGATTGATTTCGAAGCATTAAGGCAACTTGTTGAATTTTATATTACAACAGGTTCCACAGGGTTGTTTGCGAATTGTCTTTCAAGTGAAATGTTTCAGTTGACTGATGCAGAGAGAATTCAAGTTACCAGAACGGTGGTGGAACAGGTGGATGGAAGACAGAAAGTAGTTGCAACCGGGACTTTTGGATATGATCTGAAAAGAAATATTGAATTCATCAAAAAACTATATGACACGGGAGTTCATGCAGTTATTTTAAATACAAGTCAGCTTGCAACACAGGCGGAACCTGATGAAGTATTGAAAAAGAATATTGACAAAATCCTTACAGAAACAGGCACAATGACCTTAGGGGTTTACGAATGTCCTGAACCTTATAAACGTCTTATGTCAGTTGAAATGTCGAAGTGGCTTGGAGAATCAGGCAGGTTTGCATTCCTGAAAGATACCAGTTGCGACCTCACCCAAATAAAACGAAAGCTAGAAGCAGTGCGAGGAACGTCTCTTCAAATCTACAATGCGAACATTCCAACAGGTTTGAGTTCAATACTGTCGGGTGCAAAAGGCCTGGCCTCCATTGCTTCCAATTTTTATCCTGAAATACTTCATTTTCTATCCAAAAACCATGATCCCGAAAATCATAATTTGAATAAATTGAATGCCTTTCTAATAGCTAATGACTCAATGATTCATGAATTTTATCCGATGTCAGCAAAGTATTGTTTGAAAAAACGGGGGATGAAAATCAACACAAATACACGGGTTCACACCGGAAAATTTACAGTACGGGATTCTCTTAATTTCGACACATTGTTCAGAAGTTTTGAAACATTGGCATCTGAAATGGAATTAGAAGTTTATCGGTTTTGATTTTCCTGTTTTTTCCAAATCAAAAACCCTGATGTGATAAAATGCACATACTTGATTTAGCTGTTTTTTTTGTTTACATGGTAGGTGTTACCATTGTTGGGGGATTTTTTTACAGGAGGAATAAATCATCAGCTGCGTTCACTCTTGGCAATAGTAATATCCCGGGCTGGGTGGTAACCATGTCGATTTTTGCCACGTTTGTAAGTAGCATTAGTTATCTGGCACTTCCTGGTATTGCTTTTCAGGAAAATTGGAACTCATTCGCGTTTAGTCTTTCGTTGCCGATTGCAGCTTTGGTTGCTATTAATGTTTTCGTTCCGTTGTACCGAAGGGTAAACAGTCCCTCAGCATACACTTACCTTGAACAACGGTTTGGTGCGTGGGCAAGAATTTATGCTTCAACCATGTACCTCTTAACACAGTTAATGCGCATCGGAACTATTTTATATTTAATGGCACTCACGCTGAACGCTATTTTTGGATGGGACATCGCAACCATAATTTTAGTTACCGGAATTTTAGTGATGATTTACTCAGTACTGGGAGGTATCCAGGCCGTTGTTTGGAACGATGCCATTCAGGGGATCATTTTAATAACCGGAGCGGTGGTTTGTGTCTTTTTTATCTTGTTTGGTATGCCCGAAGGACCGGGTCAGGTATTCAACATCGCCATTGAAAATCATAAATTCAGTTTGGGAAGTTTTGGATTGGATTTATCACAGTCAACCTTTTGGGTCGTGTTGATTTACGGCATTTTTATTAACCTTCAGAATTACGGTATTGACCAGAATTATGTACAACGTTACATGATATCGCGGACTGAAAAAGAAGCAAAAAGATCGGCTTTTTGGGGAGGGATGTTGTATATACCGGTGTCCATGATCTTTCTTTTTATTGGTACAGCATTGTTTGCCTTTTACCAATCGGGAGGAGCTGAATTACCTGCTGAATTGCAGGACATTACCAAAAGTGATCGGGTATTTCCCTGGTTTATTGTCAGTCAGTTACCACCCGGGATTACGGGTTTGTTAATCTCATCGATTTTTGCTGCGGGAATGAGCACTATTTCAACAAGTTACAACAGTGCGGCCACAGTTATTCTTACCGATTATTATCAGAAATACACAAAAAAGGTAGGTTCTGACAAACAGAAAATGAGGGTACTTTATACGGCTTCCTTGATTATCAGTGTAATGGGGATTTCTATAGGTATTGCCATGATCAATGTAAAAAGTGCTTTGGATGTCTGGTGGAAACTTGCATCAGTTTTTAGTGGCGGAATGCTGGGGTTGTTCCTGCTTGCTGTATTTTCAAAACAAAAAAATGTGATGGGCGCCATTATTGGAGTAGTTGCTGGTTTACTGGTTATTCTCTGGTTAAGCCTTTCAGACTTGTTTTTAGGCCCGGATGCTATTGGAAACCAGTTCCACACCTATCTGACCATTGTGTTTGGTACTACGGCAATTTTTCTGGTAGGGTTAGTAGTTGGGATAGTTGCTACAAGCAAACCAGTATTGCCCAAACTATAATTTAGAAAAGCCCCAGGGGGGCGAAATCTGATAGCCGTGGGCATCAGCCCACGGTCAATAGTAAATAAGGAAAGGTTTTGGCGACATTTTTGAGGCGCAGCCGTCAAAAATGGTGACAAAACCCAATATCGGACGATATAAGGGGTCGATTTTGTGTTTCGTCAATTGGATAAATCATTATACAGCTTTGAATAAATAATTTATTTTTTACAAATGTGATTACAAATCGAAATAAAAAATGGTCATAGGAAATGAAAAATGTATTTTTAAACTGATTAATCAAAAATCACATTATATGCGAACGGTTTTAAAATTCTCAACTTTTTTACTGTTTATAAGCGGACTTACAATAGCCCAGGATGTATCAGATCCCGTTGTTCTTCCGGAACTTGCAAAAGTTGGTGAAGGTGCCTTTTTGCAAAGCGAATTGATTTATTCGTTGGACAATAAGCCAACACCGGAATGCCATGCATCAACAATTGAGGAAATTAATGATGGATTTATTGCCGCATGGTTTGGAGGAAAACACGAGAAAAATGATGACGTTGGGATTTGGGTTTCACGAAACATCAACCAAAAATGGACGTATCCTGTTGAGGTTGTGAATGGCATTCAAAATGATAATTTACGCTATCCATGCTGGAACCCGGTTCTATTCCAACCAAAACAAGGACCTTTAATGCTGTTCTACAAAGTTGGACCGAGCCCATCAGAATGGTGGGGAATGCTAACCACCTCCGTAGACGGCGGCTTAACCTGGACTGAACCCATGAAGTTGGGTAAAGGAAAACATGGTGATTTAATTGGGCCTGTTAAAAACAAACCTGTACAGTTGGGAAACGGCATTATTATTAACCCCACAAGTATTGAGTATGA
>CAZONK010000048.1:0-17003 GCA_964581095.1 uncultured Roseivirgaceae bacterium | reverse complement strand
CTCCAGTTATCCGGGTCATCACTATCATTGGGCGAAAGTCCAAGGATATCGCCTTTGGTGTTTACACCCAGGCCCGTTACCGTTCTGTTGGCATAACAGAAATAAGCCACAACCTGGTTTATTTCAAGAATTTCGCCATCATCAAATCCTGAGTCCTGAAGATTTTTCACATCGGAATGTGATATCATTCCCGGCGAGCTTGTTAGTTTACCGGCGTATTTCATTGCCTGCAGTTCTTTACCATCAAATGCTTCTACCGGTTTTTCAGCTTCCAGTGCATCCAATATTTTTGCAGATCGTTTATCATCATTTAATTGGTTTTTCATACCCGTAAAATGATGTTCGGTGCAATATTTACAGTTATTGAGAATGCTCACATACACGCCAAGGGCTTCCATAAACCAGGTAGGGAGGGTATTGTGATGATTGTGCAGTACATTTTTATAAAGGGCCATATGACCCGTAAGTGTGTGTGGTCGCAAACTATGGACCATCAATACATTATCAACATTATCGTTTGGACCCTTCACACGGTCATACTGTTTTTTAAGGGTTCCTTCCGCTTCTTCGTAGGGTATTGTTTTGATCCAGGCCATTACTATAAAAAAATATGCATCCAAAGTAGCAAAAACACTTCAAAATAATATTATTGAATATAATTAAATGAATATTTATTTTGAACTTCCATAATTATGGCATTATTCAACCTAATTCTGACTACTTTACTATTTATTAACAAAAAATATTAAAATGGAAACTGCAAAATCACCGGTTGAATCCGAAACTACCATAACTGAATTGATGATCCCTGCTTATGCAAATTTTGGAGGGAAAATCCATGGCGGTACACTTCTGTCAATGATGGACAAGGTAGCCTTTGCTTGTGCTACCAAACACTCGGGGATGTATTGTGTGACAGTTTCAGTTGATCAGGTTGAATTCATGCAACCAGTAGATGTGGGTGATCTTGTTTCGATGTTTGCCCGTGTGAACTACGTGGGAAGGTCGTCGGTGGTAGTGGGTATAAAAGTGATTGCAGAAAATGTAAAAGAACGACACGTGAAGCATACCAATACCAGTTATTTTACAATGGTTGCTAAAGATGATAATGGCAACCCGGCAACTGTTCCGGAATTAATATTGGAACACGAGAAAGAAGTTCGCCGTTTTATTGAAGCCATTGTCAGAAAGTACAATAAGCAAAACTTCAATAAAGAAATGGAGCGTGTAAAAGAAGATTTTAACTTATCTGGTGAAATTGCAAAATTGAAAGATGAACGATGTGTGATAAAAATTGAATTGTAACACCGTTCTATGCAACCAGTTTCAATGTCCCCCCTGCCTACCGGCCTCAGGCAGGCTCATTGAGGGGGTAGGGGGAGGAATCAAGCCTTGGTTAATAATATCTTCATGGTTAGTTCTACTTTATTAAATAACCATTGTTTTTTAAGCAACTGCTTGTGCAATACCGCTGAATGCACCATCAACCGGTAGTTTTTTGTACATACGAAATATGTTTTTACTATTTTCCTTATCTACAAGTTCACCGGTTTCAAGATGAAATTTTAATCCAATCAACATTTTAAATAGCATATTCTCAACCATACCTTTCATCAGGCCCGCCATGAATCCTGGCTTTGTGCTGAAAAGGGTTACGAAAGTAATTTTTGTTTTGTTACTGCCAATCGCTTCCAGGTTGAATGTTGCCTTCATTTCATCCATCATTGGTAATCCACCATCCACTATGTCAATATCAAAACTATCATTGCCCCTGGCACCGGTAATTTTTTCTGTGATGGTACTGGTAGGTGACAATTGACATTGCCTTTCGCAGCCCACTTCTCCTTTTTCACCCGAATGGTGATGCGATCCTTCAATCAGGGGGTTAAAGTTGTTAACTTCCCCAAAACGATTAAACAGTAAGTCCCAGGTGGCTTCTTTACTTGCGTTGATTACGATTTCTTTTTCAATTCTTTTCATATGTAAATTTGGTTTCTTATTTACACGTAAAATTCCCATGAAATACTTTTGTAATCAGGTCAATCAGTTGCTAAATCGGTTCAATTCTATAATTTCTGGGTGATTTGCCATAGTGTCCATGGAAAGAACTGCTGAAGTGAGCCAGGTTTTTAAATCCAACTCTCCAGGAGATCTCTTTAATTGATAGGTTTGAATTCTTTAGCAGATCAGCGGCTTTACCGAGTTTCTTTTGTTTTATGTACTTTGCCGGGGCTATTGCATATATTTTCCTGAAATCCCTTTTAAATGTTGATTCACTTCTGTTGGTCAGAAACGACAATTCACCTATTGATAAATTGTTGAACAAATTGGCATCAATAATGTTTTCAAAAGCAATATCAACCGGATTGTACAACGTACCAATCAAGTGACTGGACAAAGTGTTTTTTCCATTGTCCGAAAGTATCAGCACTAATTCCTGGAGTTTGAGTGCCAAAAGTTCATCACTTATTTCATCAGGATGGTCGAAATAGTATTGAATGGATTTAATAAATGATTTAATAAGATCACCGGTTTTAATTTTTACTGAAAATAGATCTATGTTTTTTTTATTTTCCTGCAAAAAATCAGTGTTTTGGTTTTTAAAAGCTTTTTGGATTAGTTCAGGATCGAGGTGAAAGACAATGCTCTGAAACTCAAATCCGGGGGAGGCGACCTTGATGTTTGCTATATAATTCCCACACTTCATTAGAATGGCCTCATTATCCTGAAGTACTATTTTTTGTGTGGGTGAATAGATTTCCTGATTGCCCTGTTGAATATATATGAAACAGGCATCTTCATTCATTGGGTTTTCAAGCCTGAATGAATGGTTGATTTGGACTGTTTCCACAAATTTTTTCCCAAAAAGTTTTATCTCGGACATTGGATGTGAAGTAAACGATTATTCACCGGACTTTTACACTAACGGCATAACAAATTTGAGGTTTCAAACGTACTTTTCCGAAAAATTTAACCTGATATGAACCTTTCAAAATTAACCTTACTTGGAGTATGCTGTAGTTTATTCCCTTACCTGGTGGAAGCACAGCAATTACCCACAAATTTTATTGATAAACTTGAATACCGCGAAATAGGACCTACACGTCAATCAGGACGTTTTGTTGATTTTGCGGTTGTAGAACAAAGTGATAAAGTGTTTTATGCCGCTACCGCTTCAGGAGGATTATGGAAGACAATAAATAACGGGATTTCCTTCACTTCAATTTTTGACAACGAGTCTGTTATTTCAATTGGGGATGTCGCAGTTGCTCCTTCGGATTCAAGCATTGTTTGGGTTGGTACGGGTGAGGCCAACAATTCCAGAAGTTCGTACTGGGGCGATGGGGTTTATAAATCTACAGACGGAGGCAAATCATGGACAAATTTGGGGTTGAAGGAATCACAACATATAGGTCGGATCCTGATCCATCCCACCAATCCTGATATTGTTTATGTGGCTGCACTTGGCCACTTGTATTCTGATAATGAAGAACGAGGGTTGTACAAAAGCACTGATGGAGGTAAAACATGGAATAAAGTATTGGATGTTGTTGTTAAAAATAAAAACATTGGAGTTGTGGATGTAGTGATGCATCCCCGGAATTCTGATGTCCTGTTTGCAGCTACTTTTGATAAGATCAGAACACCCTGGACGTACAACGAAGGTGGCCCGGGTTCTGCCATTTACAAATCTGATGATGCCGGCGCTACCTGGACGAAGGTGGAAGGGGGATTACCCGGTGGTTTCCTGGGGCGTATTGGTATTGATATTTCCAAGAGTAATCCCGATGTTATGTACGCTAATATTGAAAATGTGAATGTGGAAGGGATGAAAAATAAAGAACGGGCAAAGCAGTTGTTGGAAGGAATACCTCTTGGTAAGGGACAAAAAGTTGTGGGGGACGAAGTGTACCGTTCGGATGATGGTGGTAGCACCTGGAAAAAAGCAAGTCCGGATGGCGAAAGTGTGGGTGGCGGACCGGCGTATTACTACCAGCAGGTACGAATTGATCCCAATGATCCCGAACATGTATATATTCTGGGAGTCCGCATGTGGGAAACTGTAGATGGTGGGGAGAATTGGAAAAGGCCTTTCCGGTTTGGCGGTGACAACCACGGCATGTGGATCGATCCGAAAGATTCAAAACATATGCTGTTGGGTTACGACCGCGGAATGGGAATTACATATGATGGTGGAAAGAATTGGTACCATCCTGATGAGCTGCCACTGGCGCAATTTTATGCCGTGGATGTTGATATGGATTATCCATACAATGTTTATGGAGGCCTGCAGGACAATGGCTCGGCCAAAGGCCCTTCTGCAAAACGAAGCGGGGCACCCATTCGCCTCGAAGACTGGAAACGAGTAGGAGGGGGCGATGGAATGTATAACGTGGTGGACAAAGAGAACAGCAGGTGGTTGTACAACGAATCACAGTTTGCACCACTTATGCGGATCGATCAGGTGAGCGGAGAGAGAAAGAGTATTGCTTACAAAAATGAGAACAAAGAAATGCGGTGGAACTGGAATGCACCGGTACTGATTTCGCTACATAATAGTGCCACTATTTATCATGCCGGTAATAAAGTTATAAAGTCCACCAACAGGGGGGAGAGCTGGGAAGAAATAAGCCCCGATCTTACAACGAATGATCCGACGAAAATCCAGGGAACCGGTAATATCCAATACTGCACCATTACTTCCATCGATGAGTCGCCATTGAAGGAAGGTGTGCTATGGGCTGGGACTGATGACGGGAATGTGCATATCTCGCAAGATGGAGGAAAAAACTGGACATTGCTCAATGATAATATTCCGGAAAATCCCGGTTATTGGGTGAGCAGGGTAGTGGCATCGAATCACAAACTCGGGAAAGCGTATGTCACCTATACGGGATATCGAAGAGACGATTTCCGTCCTTTTGTTTATGTAACGGAAGATTTTGGGGCAACCTGGAAAAAGATTACAAATGGGCTTCCCAACGAGCCTGTGAATGTGGTCCGTGAGGATCACCATAATTCAAATTTACTTTTTGCAGGCACTGAAATGGGAGTCTACGCTTCGATAGACGGAGGTGCTTCATGGAATACAATGAAAAACAATATGCCTACTTCGCCGGTGCATGATATGGTGGTCCATCCGCGTGAGAATGACCTTGTTGTAGCTACCCATGGCCGTGGTATATTTATTACCAACATAAAAGTGCTTCAGGAAATTTCGCATATAAATGACGCTGATTATTTATTCTCTATCCGTCCGAAAGTTGATTGGTTGAGTACAGGTGATAATAACAGTACCTACACCAATTTTAATGGAAAGAGTGACGAAGGCGGTCTTGAAATTATGTACTATTTACAAAATGATTCAGACACTTTAAATATTAAAATATTCCAGGGTGACCAACTTATAAGTGAGATTAAATCCCCGGGTAATAAAGGATTAAATACAGCAGTCTGGGACAAACAAAAGCGGAAACGTGAACGAACTGAGAAAGAAAATGAACAGTTTATGAACCAGATGAAACGTTTCAAGGCGTTTCTTTCAGATGAACAGTACAAGGCAAGAATGGCCGGTAAGGATTATATCATGGAAGATGCAGGCGCTGGGAGCTATCTTGTAGAAGTGGATATTAATGGCAAAATATTCCGGCAGCGCGCAGTTATTCTAAAGGATCAGTGGCATCCGAGGTAAGGAGTGCAAATGCTGTGCGGGTGGTGATTATGAACGGAAAAGAATAATGATTATCAGATTAGCGAATGATGAATTTAGATTTTTGTTCACTTCTTAGCGTCATTTTTTGGTTCGTGAGGACCCGAATCATGATGGGTTGGGTTCAATATTTGTCTAACAATCAAATCCTACCGGATGTTAGCTCATTGAGCGGAGTCGAAATGAGCTTTTCAAAATAACTGATCTTACTTCGTTGTCGAGTTTACCAGATAAACCCCGCCAAGCGTCACCGACATGGCCAGCATCATTGTCAATGTTATTTTTTCGTCCAATACCAGCCAGCCGAGCAGCACTGCAACAATTGGATTGATATAGGCATAAATGGAGACCTGCATTGGTGAAAGTTTACTCAATGCGTATAAATAGGCATTGTATGCCAGTAAAGAACCAAATATCACCAGATACAGTATAGAAAGAATACCTTCAATTGGTATGTGTAAAATATTGACATCTTCTCCAATTACAATACTGATAATAATCGAGACAAACCCGGCAAAAAGCATCTGAAACCCTGCAGCATAAATGGGGTTTGCCTTTATCGGGTTGAACGATGAATATACCGATCCCAGTGACCACCCAAGTGAAGCAATTATCATCACAACAATTCCCCAGGTATAGGCAGGGTCTGCAAAGTCTGATATGTGTTCGTAAAATATTGCCAGGATTCCCAGGAAACCCAGTAGAAGACCAAGAACAGCTCGTCTTTTTACATGGTAGGATTTGAAAAGCAACATTGTGTCAATCACCATCCACAAGGGTACAATGGCAGCTATAATTGCCGCAATCCCACTGGAGATGTATTGCTCGGCCCAATGAACAGTAGAATTCCCAATGACGATCATTAAAATTGACCGGATTATTAAAATTTTAAGAAGGCTGCCTTTTGGAAATTTCTCGCCTTTAATAAGAAAATAACCAAAAGTGATAATACCGGCCAGGGTATTTCGAATGCCTGCCATCATAAATCCCGGAACATACGCTACCCCAATCCGAATCGCAAGATAGGTGGTGCCCCAAAGGATGCATACAATGGCCAGTGCAATATAGGCTTTGACAGGTGGTTTTGTATTATTATCCATGTTCTAAAAGAACCGCCAAAGATATGCATTACGGTTCACTCACATTCGCATAATTAATTATTCTTCAACACGCCTGATACCGGTAATGGGTATGCCGGGAGCGAGATATTGAGAGTGTTTTGGATCCTGTGACTGCTGTTGGATTTTTCTAACTACTTCCATTCCCTTTATTACTTTCCCAAATGCAGCAAACCCTTGTCCATCGGGATTTCTTTTCCCTCCAAAATCCAACTCAGGCTGATCTTCGATACATATAAAAAATTCTGAAGAAGCGGTTCCGGGTTTTGAACGTGCCATAGAAATGGTGCCATTTTGATGCATGATCCCAGTGATCTCGGTTGTTTCATGCACGATAGGGTCTAACCTCATTTTTCCATTGCTTCCCAGTCCACCCTGGATTACTTCAATCCGGATATCATTATCGGGTTGATTATCAGGAGTTACAACACGGTAGAAAGTTGCGCCATCCCATCGGTCTTCATCTACATACCTGAGGAAATTACCTGCTGTAACGGGAGCTTTCTCCAGGTAGATCTCAAATATTATATTACCGAATTTCGTTTGCATCAACACCGAAGGATTTTGCATCTGGGCCTGGGAGCTTACTGCAATTACCATTGCAAATAGGATAATGGATCTTGTGAGATATTTCATTGAATCGTAATTAGAATTAAGAATGAATGATGAATGATGAATTTATAATTTCACATGCCTTGACAAACTTTCTTCGAGGCTGATGATTGTTTCAGTCCTTACAATTCCATCAATTTTCTGAAGCCTGTCATGGAGGATATCTTTCAGATGGGCTGTGTCTTTGCAGATGAGTTTTAGAAACATGGAATAGTTGCCTGTTGTATAATGAATGGTAACAATCTCATCGATAAGTTTCAGTTGTTCAAATACCTGGTCATATAACGAGCTTTTTGAAAGAAAAATACCAAGGAAAGCTGTGAGGGTATAGCCCAACCTTTTATAATCGAGTTCCAGCGTACTGCCAAGAACAACTCCTGCTTCTTCCATCTTGTTCATTCGGACATGTACAGTTCCTCCTGAAACATGCACTTTCCTGGCAACATCGGTGTAGGGTTTCTTTGCATCTTTTGTCAAAATGTTAAGAATGTTCAAATCCACATTATCAATATCATAATTTTGGTCCATTATCAAATACTGTTATTTTAATTATTGCAATGAAAGTAACGATAAAATAAAAATAATGTAAATATAAAGTTATTTAATTAAAATACTTGCAAAAAAAGTCACAATACTTTTACTTTGTATCAATCAAACGTTCTTAAACATCGTTTATTTGTTGAAATGCTATACTGTAGGGTGATGGAACCGGAAGACATGCCCTCCTTTCCCGGGGGTGAGGAATTTGAATAAATCATCATTTTTGTGATTGGCTAACTACCTCGTGGAGGTTCGACCCCTCCCCTTACAGCATTACATATTTAGGTTAGATTAGAATTAAGGCTCTTGGATATCAGGAGCCTTTTTTATTTGCACTTGTTGCAACTTCCCTCATTTGTTTCGCCAATTATTCAAATACAGAAAGATCATTAATTTAATTCTTGTAGATATTCTGGTAAACTGTTTTTTATGATTTCAAAATTCACTTATTTAAGACAATGGATAGATTGAAAATTGATTTCAAGGTTTACTCCTTTCAAATGGATTTTCGTGGAAACGCAAAAGTGACTTCTATCTGTGATTATTTACAGGAAGCCGCAGGAGCCCACGCAATAGAGCTTGGATTTAGTCCCCGGGATCTCCTTATTAAAGGAATGTACTGGGTACTTTATAGATTATCTATTCATATGAAAAAATATCCTAAAGGAGAAGACACGATTTCTATTGTCACCTGGGTGAGTTCCATGAAAGGACCGTTTTCGGATCGGGAATTTGAAATCTACAATAGCGATAATGAATTGATCGGGGAGGCATCCACATTGTGGTTTGCTGTTAATAGCAAAACCAGGAAACCTCAAACCATCGGTGATATTGGGAAGAGTGGAAATATGGCAATGGGACTTAAGAAAATGAAAAGAAAGCCAGAGAAGTTGAAGAAAATAAGCGATGCAAAGCTGGTTAATAAATTCTATCCCGATTACACCCACCTGGATATAAATTATCACATCAACAATGTAAAGTATATTGAAATCATTACAAGTGTAATCCCGCTTTCAAAATTCGAAGGAGCAGAAATTTGCTCACTGGATATTAATTACCTTGGAGAACCCTCAAATGACATTCAGCTAATAATCAATTATTGCAAGATCGATTCTGATAGCGATTACTATGAGCTAACCAACCAGGCAAATAAGGACATTGCCCTTGTAAAATTGCAATGGAGAAATATCGATTGATTATTACCAAAATGCTTTTATTATATTAATTTGGAGTAACCTAAATATTCTAAATTATTCGATTATGACTGATTATAAACATCCCTGGTTTGAATTTTACCCTGAAGGCGTTGCTCATGATGTAAATCCTGATCAGTACAAGTCCCTGGTAGATCTTATAAGTGAGAACTTGTCACGTTTTAGTGATGCTGTTGCTTATGTAAATATGGGTAAAGAGTACACATTTGGGGAAATTGATGTGTTGTCCAACCGATTTGCAGATTATTTGATTAATGAGGCAGGATTAAAAAAGGGAGATAGGATTGCGATACAAATGCCCAATTTATTACAATATCCTGTGGTGATGTTTGGTGCATTAAAAGCCGGATTAATCGTTGTGAATACAAATCCATTGTACACTGCCAGGGAAATGGAGCACCAGTTTAATGATTCCGGATGCACAGTTATTGTTATACTTTCAAATTTTGCATACAATCTGGAAAAGATACTTTCCAATACTAAAATCAAGACTGTTATTGTTACAGATCTGGGAGATATGCTTGGGATGAAAAAGGTGATTGTAAACTTTGTAGTTAAATACATTAAGAAAATGGTTCCGGCTTACAAATTGCCGATGGCAATTAGTTTAACGACGGCATTGAAAAAAGGAGGTGTGGATTATCAAAAGCAGGAATTAAAAATTGATGATGTTGCTTTTTTGCAATATACAGGTGGAACCACCGGTGTTTCTAAAGGTGCGGCCCTTAGCCATAGAAATATTATTGCCAACGTGTTACAATCCAGGCAATGGTTCCTTGGAATTGATGAGGGGAAAGAGGTAGTTATTACAGCACTTCCATTATATCATATATTTGCCCTCACCATCAATTGTTTGCTGATGCTTAGTGTTGGTGCAAAAAATATTCTGATAACAAATCCGCGGGATATGCCTGCATTTATTGGCGAACTTAAAAAGTATCCTTTCAGCGTGCTTACAGGTGTAAATACTCTTTTTAATGGGTTACTTAACCAGGAAGCATTCAAACAGGTGGATTTCTCTAAACTGAAATATGTTATTGGTGGAGGAATGGCGGTTCAGGTTGCAGTTGCTGAAAAATGGAGAGAGGTAACCGGGGTACCACTGGCAGAAGGATACGGGTTATCAGAAACATCACCCGTATTGTCTTGCAATACGCTTGATGGTAATGAACGTTTAGGTACCATAGGATTACCATTCCCGGGTACTGAAATGAAAATCATGGATGAAGAAGGGAATGAAGTTCCAACGGGAGAAAGGGGAGAAATATGTGGCAAAGGCCCCCAGGTAATGAAGGAATACTGGCTTCGTCCAAAAGAAACCGAAGATGCATTTTTCGGGGAATGGTTTAGGACCGGGGATATAGGTGTGCAGGACAATGAAGGATATTTTAAAATTGTAGATCGTATAAAAGACATGATCAATGTGTCGGGCTTCAATGTTTATCCAAATGAAATTGAAGATGTACTGGCCCACCACAATAAAGTTCTTGAAGTTGCTGCCATTGGGGTACCCGATGAAAAATCTACCGAAGCAGTGAAAGTATTTATTGTTAAAAAAGATGATACACTTACCGAAGAGGAAGTTAAAGCCTATTGTAAAGAAAACCTTACGAATTATAAACGCCCGAAGCATGTGGAGTTTATGGATGATTTGCCCAAATCTAATGTAGGAAAAATAATCAGGAGACATTTAAGGGAAGGGTAAGAATTCAGACAGACAAAATCATTCAATAATAAGAACCGGAGCCGGGTAGATTTTAATAACCAGGAGGTCAATTACCCTAAAATAAGATAAATAATTTACCGAATATGACAATTGTCATTCTACTTTGAGAAAGTGTTAGATAATTTTGCTCCTGTAAAATCAAGGGGAATGTTATGGGAAAACAAATTATTTTAACTGACGGCTCCAAGATCATTACAGAGGCCCTTGTCAGAGCTGGTGCAGATGTATTTATTGGCTATCCGATTACTCCCTCCAACCTATTTTATGCTTATGGTAAAAAGAGGTTTCCACAGTTTTATGCAGCACCTGATGAAATAACGGTGCTGCAATGGATGGCAGGATTTTCTGCTGCCGGTAAGATACCCGTAACCGCGACCGCTTTTCCAGGCCTTGCATTGATGACTGAGTCCCTGAATATGGCTTATATGATGGAGTTACCAATGGTCCTCATCATTACACAACGTTTAGGACCGAGTACAGGGTCAGCAACAACAGGAGGCCAGGGTGATCTTACCTTTTTGAATGGCTGCATTTCCGGAGGATACCCTTTACCGGTATTTTGCCCCTCAAACCTGGAAGACTGCTGGGCGATGGCTCATCGCAGTCTTGAAACAGCTGTTAAATTTCGGACACCGGTCATCCTTTTGACTTCCAAGGAAATGGTGATGACCAATAAAAGTTTTGACCTTTCTCTTCTGGATGAAATAAATCCAGTGGACAGGAGTGTTAAAAAATTTAAAAAGCCCTACAAGCCCTATAATTCCGGAAAAGATATGGTTCCACCATTTATTCCGGTTGGCAATGAAGACTTACAGGTTCGTTTTAATGCTTCAACACATGATGATGCTGGTGTTATTAAGAAATCTCCTGAATCGTTGGCAAATACTAAGCGCCTGAAGTATAAACTGGAAAAAAGAGTTGATGAGTTTACCTATTATGATCTGGATGAGGATGCAACCTCGGATGAACTTATTATTTCTTATGGAATCTCGTCCTATTCCACTCGCGATGCAGTTGATGAGATTCGAAGAAATGGTAAAAAGGTTTCTTTATTAATTTTAAAAACATTGTTACCTCTTTCACCTGAAGTAGTCAAAATTTTTAAAAGGTATGAGAACCTGGTTTTTGTGGAAGAAAACATTTCGGGTCAACTTAAAGAAATAGTATTTGGAAAAATAGATGACCCGAGGATTAAATCAGTGAATAAAATAGGGAGCATGATTGCCCCCTCAGAAATTGTGGAGGAAATAGTTTGATGAAACAGCAAATGTTAGCAGGTACAAAAATGCCCTTTTGTCCGGGATGTGGACATGGGCTATCAGTAAAAAGCATTTCAAAAGCCCTGATAAACTCCGGATATGCTCCTCATAATGTGATCATTGTGAGTGATATCGGTTGCAATGGGCTTGTTGATCCACTTTTTAATTCGCACACAATTCATGGACTACATGGCAGGGCTCCGGCGCTGGGCATGGGAGTATCCATGGGATTGTCAGATCCCGGGAAAAAGGTTGTTGTAATCCAGGGAGATGGTGGTGCCACAATCGGTTTACAACATTTACTGGAAGCTGCCCGCTGGAATGTGGATTTGACTTTAATTGTACTCAACAATCTTGTGTACGGTATGACAGGAGGTCAGATTAGTGGATTGTCAACCAGTGAATTTAAGGAAGAAAGACATGTGGAAGACAATATTCCACCCATGGATATTTGCCGTCTTACGCATGTGGCAGGCGCTCAATACATTGCAAGGATTACTTCTCCTAAAAACTTTACACATAGATTAGAAGAGGCATTTAAAACACCGGGGTTTTCAATGGTTGAAATTTCAAGCTTGTGCCAGCCATATGGTGTTGCTAAAATGAAAGACCTGGAATGCCTTGTACAGGAGGATGTGATATTAAGAAATGAAAGAGACAAATACACACCGATGAAATTTGCATCATCATCGTTGTTGGATATCAGGGATATTCTGCCTTTTGAATTTAAGTCAAACGTAGATGATCCTGTAGGTATTGTAATTGCGGGCTCTGCAGGTGGTGGAGTACAAACAGCTGCTAAATTGTTAGCGGGTGCCGGTATTTTGTGTGGATTACATGTTACAATGAAAGGGGACTACCCCGTTACTGTTGGTACCGGTTATTCGGCAGCTGAAGTCATTTTATCTAACAATAAAATCAACTATACCGGTCTTGAATCCCCTGATGTTGTTATTGTAGTTTCCCCCGAAGGGCTACTCAAAGTCAAGGATAGGATTAGTAGCAGTACCACACTTATTTTTGACATCAGCCTTAGAAATGGACAGAAGGCATTTTTCGGTGATTTTATAAAAATTGCCGGGAAAAAAGGCGCTGCCCTGCGGGCAATTTCTTTCTGGTTAAACGAAACGAAAATTCTTCCTTTGGCTGCTTTGAGAGAAATAACCCACAAGCATAAATACGCTGAAAAACTTACTAAAATTGTGAATCTATCAACCGAATTAGAAATGGCTTAGCAATTTCTAATAGATGCCAATAATGAATTACGGATATTAAATACCTGTAAACAGATAATTATTCAAACGGCAGCGTTAGGTATGCAAATTCAATTATTTTTGCCAGACTTATAAAGAAATCAATCACTATTAATAAATTAAAATGAAGTATTTAGCAATATCGATTTATTTAGCCACTGCCGTATTTTTTTTATCATGCAGCACTGCGAACAAGGATGCAGCTTCTGAGGAATCAACTTCACAGCAAAGCGAAGAAACGCAATCGCTTGCATATCCGGAAGAATCACACTTTAAAAATGTAAAGCAATTAACGTTTGGTGGGGATAATGCTGAAGCCTACTGGAGTTTTGATGATAGTAAACTCGTTTTTCAATCCAATTTTGATAAATGGGGTTTACAGTGTGATCAGATATTTGTAACGGATCCGGTGAATAACAATATGAACGATTCAATACCACAACTCATCAGTACCGGTATGGGAAGGACAACATGTGCTTATTTTTTACCCGGTGATACCCTGATTGTTTATGCGTCCACGCATTTGGGAGGTGAGGAGTGCCCTGTAGAACCAGAGCGGGTTCCCGGTGGAAAATATGTCTGGCCTGTTTATGATAGTTACGACATTTTTATTGCGGATCTCAAGGGAAATCTGGTTAATCAACTTACAAGTGATCCTGGGTACGATGCCGAAGCAACCGTATCACCACAGGGGGATAAAATTGTTTTCACCTCTACAAGATCAGGGGATCTGGAACTTTACATTATGGACATTGATGGCTCTAATATAATTCAGATAACTGATGAACTTGGTTATGATGGTGGCGCATTTTTCTCGCCAGATGGGTCAAAGCTGGTTTTCAGGTCTTCGCGCCCTAAAACAGACGAAGAAATCAAAGAATATACAGATCTTTTGTCAGAAGGCCTGGTGCAACCAACCAATATGGAAATTTATACGGTAAATGTGGATGGTAGTGATTTAACACAGGTAACAAACCTGGGAAAAGCAAATTGGGCTCCATTTTATCATCCTTCAGGCAATAAGATTATCTTCTCATCGAATCATAAAGGTGCACGGGGTTTTCAGTTTAATTTGTATATGATCAATACGGATGGAACCGGCCTGGAACAAATTTCTTATGACGGCGTATTCGATGCTTTTCCTATGTTTTCCTATGATGGCAAGAAACTGGTATTTTCTTCGAACAGAAATAATAATGGTACTCGCGACACCAACCTGTTTGTAGCCGATTGGGTAGATTAAAGTGAGTTTGTTATAATTCAAGAAAAAATCTAATTTCTCACGTCGAACTTATGTTAGATTAATCCTGATCACCGATTAATTTCAGGAATGTTCCGTTTTATCAATATAATCGGTCATAATAATTACTAGTTTTGCAGCCTTGTATAAATCACATCATATGAAGATAATTAGCAGTATAATTTTAATAATAATTTTATCCGGATGTTCATCAAGCCTGAAAGTGAACTATGATTATGACAAAGAAATTGATTTCAATACTTTTAAGAGTTTCACTTTTCTTGAATGGCCCAAGGAAAACTGGAGTTTGATAGGAGAGTTTGACAAAGAGCGTTTAATCAATGGTGTAAAAGCTCAGATGCTTGACAGGGGTTACTATTATAATGAACTTGAAGGAGACCTGAGTATTTCCCTATACGTAGTAGTAAGCCAGGAATCTGCAACTAATTCATATTCTACTTACTACGGAGGAACATATGGTGGATACGCCTATAACCCGGGTTGGGGCTGGGGTGGTGGATACGCGGCAACCTCATATACGACAACAGATTACATGACAGGAACGCTTGTGGTAGATATTTTTGATGAAAGTACTAAGAAACTTGCCTTCCAGGCTGTAGGATCGGGAACCGTTGACAGTAATCCCGAAACCAGGGAACGAAATACAGGCAGGGCAATGAATTACCTGTTTAAGGATTTTCCCAAGGCAAAAATCAAGGAATAGTACTGCTGATAGCTTATTGTGTTTTAGAAGATGTGTATGTTAAAAAACTTCTGAAGTACAGTAATGATAAAAATTGTACCAAGTATCAACGGGCTCAGGTATCGTATTGTAATATTCAAAAAAGATTTGGCAATGGAATTCATATAACCGGGATTTTCTATTGCAATTTCTTCATTAAAATTTTTCATTCCCCAACGCCTTGAAATAAAGATCACCAACAACAATCCTCCCAAGGGTAATCCGGTGTCGCTGAAAACATCAAATACAAAATCAAAAACAGATTTTGTCTGTCCTTCGTAGTACAGGAAATTAGTAAAATATTTCACTGCGCCATGCGAGAGCATACTTGGTAATCCAATAAGGAATATAGCCAGCGCACTTAACCACACAATCGTTTTTCTGGGCCATTTTTTTTCATCAACTAAAAATGTTGCAGGTATCTCCAAAAGGGAAATGGTAGAAGTGAGTGCGGCAAAGCATAAAAGTAAGAAGAATCCCGAACCAACAACCCTGCCTGCAACCGGGCCCATTTCATTGAATATTCCGGGTAACGCAACAAACACCAAACCTGGCCCTGCAGTTGGAGACTGTCCCTGTGAAAATACCAGGGGGAAAATCATTAATCCTGCCAAAAATGCAACCAGTGTATCTGTAATTGTAACCAGGCCGGCCGCCTCGGTAATAGAATTTTTTTTACTTAGATAAGATCCGTATGTGATAAGTGCACCCATTCCTAGTGAAAGGGAGAAGAATGCCTGGCCCATCGCAGAATAAATAGTTTCAATATTTATAAGGCTAAAATCAGGAATCAAATAGAATTTTATGCCTTCCATTGCGTTTGGCAGGGAAAGGCTATAAATAATAAGACCCAGCAGCAATGCAAACAATAAGGGCATAAGTATTTTTGAAGCTTTTTCAATTCCACCCTGGATTCCCCTCGATACGATAATGGCAGTAATCACCATAAAACCAAAAGAATAGATCAGGTTGTCAGAAACATCGGCTGTACTTTCTGTAAAGTAAGCTCCGTAATCTTCAACCTGAAGAAGGCTTCCTGAAGAAATACCAACAAAGTAATTAAAGGCCCATCCGGCGACAACATTATACACCGAAAGAAACATAATGCCACAAATAATGCCCCAGATTCCTACAAAGCTCCAAATCTTACTACCCCTCTGTTTATAGGCATTGTATGGATTTGTCCCCGTATTTCTGCCCAGGGTAATCTCCCCCGACATCACAGGGTATCCGATTAGGATAATACATACCAGGTACACAAGAAGAAACGCGGCGCCTCCATGTTGGCCGGCCTCATAGGGAAATCTCCAGATATTGCCCAATCCTACTGCGGATCCTGCCGCTGCTGCAACAAATCCAATTTTGCTTGAAAATCCACCCCTGGTTACACCTGCCATTATCGAATATGTTTTTTGTCGCCAAAATATATATTTTTTGGAAGGAAATCCTTCTTTATCTGGTTTTACTATCCTTCTATTTGTATTTCCGGTCAAATAGTTGTACCAGTACTATCGATATTCTTTTCTGTAAACAAATTTGTAACTATTCAGGAGACCAAATGGTATTAATGATTCATTTATGGATGTAAA
>CAZONK010000047.1:0-17106 GCA_964581095.1 uncultured Roseivirgaceae bacterium | reverse complement strand
GCATACTTTATATTTTTTGTTCGCTACATTTTGCTTACTAAGGTTGTATTTACAGGTACGAATTGTATAAAGTTGCATGATCAACTCCAATACATTATTCATTGCAACTACACTGGTGTATGGCCCGTAATACTTGCCCAGTGCCTTAATTACCCTGCGCGTACTGAAAATCCGTGAGAAGGGTTCATTGGTAACACAAATGTATGGAAATGATTTATCGTCTTTTAGTAAAATGTTGTATTTAGGCTGATTCTCCTTGATGAGGTTGTTTTCTAGCAGGAATGCATCGAATTCAGTTTCAGAAACGGTGTACTCGATCCTGGTAATTTCCTTAACAAGAATTTGAGTTTTACGGTTACTGTTTGAATGCTTTGTAAAGTAGGATGAAACCCTTTTTTTAATGTTTTTGGCTTTCCCAACATAAATAAGGACGTTTTTTGAATTAAAAAACTTATAAATTCCTGGTTTGTCAGGTAATAATCTGTACCCTTTAATGCCTGAAGCACTCATTAAACCTAGAAGATGTCAGATTCATCAATTTGCTGGAGAGAGTCCAGTTTCTTTAAAGTTAACGAATCTATTTCGTTCACCAGGCCATATTGAGAGCAGTCCAGCTGAATAGTAAGTGGGCGTCTGGGTTCTGGAAATGGCCCTTTGGTATAGCCGAGTGTAGTGTCTGCATAAACTTTGGTCATGAAATCTGCCCAGATTGGAAGCGCCATTCGAGCTCCCTGGCCCCAGGCAATTGATGGGAAATGGATTGCCCTGTCATCTCCACCAACCCATACGCCGGCAGCCAGGTCCTTGGTAACACCCATAAACCATCCATCAGAATAGTTCTGTGTCGTACCTGTTTTAGCCCCGATTTCATTATCCTTGTCGGTAAGACCCCAGCGCCACCCAAGGCTTGTAGCCGTACCACCTTCTTCTTCCACTGTACCGCGAAGCATATATAACATAATACTGGCATCTTCCTCGCTCAGGGCTTCTTTCCGTTCAGGAACAAAATTTCTGATCACGTTTCCGTATTTATCTTCAATGCGGGTGATGTAGTAGGGTTTGGTATATGTACCTCGGTTTACAAAAGCAGAATAAGCACCAACCATTTCATAAACAGACACATCACTTACTCCTAACGCCAGGGCAAGCACAGATGCAAGCGGGCTTTCGATCCCCAACATGCGCGCCTTCCTGACTACATTTCCGGGCCCCACTTCATTCATTATCTGGGCTGTTATGGAATTTTTTGATTGAGCCATGGCTTGCCGTATAGTCATTTTTTCTCCTGAATATTTGCCATTTGCATTTTGAGGTGTCCAGGTAGGAGGATCGCTATACGTCTGGTATGTTTTTCTTACATCTTCAAGCACAAAACAGGGGTGGTATCCATTTTCAATTGCTGTGGCGTATACGATTGGTTTAAATGTTGACCCTGGTTGGTTTCTCCCTTGCCGGACGTGATCAAACTCAAAATATTTATGGTTGATACCCCCAACCCATGCCTTTATATGGCCGTTAAGAGGATCCATCGCCATAAATCCGGCCTGAAGAAACTTTTTATAGTACCGAATGGAATCCATTGGGCTAAAAAGGGTATCTATCTCGCCACTCCATGAAAACACTTTCATCTTTTTAGGTGTGTTCATAATAATATCTATGGAGTCATGTCCTTCCCCAAATTTTTTCCTCAATTTCAGATAATGCTCAGTACGCTTTGTAACCTTTTCGATGAAACCTTCAATTTCTTCGTTGTTTTCATCTACCCATGGATTTTTTCCCTCCCATTCTTCTAAAAAAACTGTTTGCAAAGAGTCCATCCACCACACAAGGGATTCTTCCGCATATGTCTGTAATTTGCTATTGATGGTTGTATGTATTCGAAGGCCTCCTTCATACAGGTCCAATTCATTTTCCTTACAAAATCGCAAAAGGTCCCATAGGATTACAGATCGGAAGTAGGTACCAGATCCTGAATGCTGGTTACTTACTTTATATTTACTTAAATCGATAGGCAATAGAATGAGCGAATCGTATTCTTCTTTTGAAAGATAGTTTTGGCGGCGAACTTTTGACAGAACCTCGTTTCGTTTTCTGAAGGAGTTGTCATAATGAAGTGTTGGATTATAGGTTGTGGGAGCTTGCAACAGACCCACTAATACTGCTGATTCTTCATAATTAAGACTATCAGTTACATTTCCAAAATATGTTTCCGCTGCTGACCGAATGCCGTATGAGTTGCTGCTAAACTCAACTGTGTTAAGATAGAGAGCCAATATCTCTTCCTTAGTAAAAGTTTCTTCAAGTTTTACCGAAATGATCCATTCTTTTGTCTTGGCAATAATTCGTCGCATATAAAATCCCAATGTTCCCAGGTTTCTCGAACCTTTTGAGATAGACCCTTCAAGGTCACCTCCCATGGTATTATATAGGTTTTTGGATAGCTGCTGGGTAAGGGTACTACCGCCACCTGCATAACTGAAAGTTGCTAGGCCCTTGAATACTCTGAGATAGGCAATAAAGTCCAATCCGGAATGGTTATAAAATCGGTGATCCTCAGAAGCCAATAAGGTATTAACCAATTCTGGAGATAATTCTTCAAAAGATACCGGGCTTCGGTTATAACGAAAATAACGCCCCATCAACGTTCCATCCTCAAAAAACAATTCAGAGGAAAGATCATTTTCGGGGTTTTCTAATTGCTTAATACCGGGCATTCCTCCATAAAGTCCCCAGAGGTTAATCTTTACACTATATATGTAAAATGGTCCGGCAAGAAATAAGAAAAACAGTACGATCCATGTGATGATAATTATTTTTTTCGGGGATATTCCACTTTTCTCTGATTCTCCATTCATGCAATCAATATTTCATTAATAATTCAACGAATAGAAATTTCTATAGGTATTAAGCTCTTTTGTTCGATACAATACTTCGAAATTACTTTTCGAAATCACAAAGGTATCAAATTTTAAACTGGCACTTTCAGTGTTTGAACTATTTTCAGCCTTGAACAGATCGTAATACAGTAAGGCTTCATCCTGGTTCTTGAAATGATCGACAAGAATCAGCCCACTCGTGTTATCAAGTTTTAAAGTCCCGGTTTTGAATGGTTTATCACTGTAATTTGTATTATTGAATGATTCGATGGTGGTTGTTAATGCATCGGGGCCTGATTGAGTAAAATCATAAACTACAATAAAGTAGTGTTCGTCTGACTCATTGATCTCAAATTTTGCGTCTTTCAGTTTGATTAAGCTTTCCTTGTAAGTTTCTGATGCGGTAAGCAAGGTTTCAGCATATCCAGATATTTCTTCATCAGGATATTGTTCAATATACTCTCCCAGGAGTAACTGATATTGATATAAATCCTGAGTTTTACCGACGACAAGTATTTGAAGGAGTCTTAACCTGGGGATAAATTCACCTTCTGGATTAGCAGAAATTGCTACAACTATAGTACTGTCTGCTGCTTCGAATGCCCCTTCTTCAAATAATTTATACGCTTTTTCATATTCTTTTTTTAAAATCTCATTCGTTAGCTGGCTCTCTTTTTGATAATTGGGGTTTATAAGTTCCTTGGCAAATGTGGTTTCCGGATAAGAAGATATTATCCTGTTTTTAATTTGTTCAGCCTTTACAGGATCTTTGTCGTTATAAAGGAGGTAGAGTTGAAAAAGTACTTCTGGCATGTGTTCCGATTTTCCAAAGCGAGTTTCAAATTCTTCAAATGTGGATATAGCATTATTTTTTTCTTTAAGATCGAGGTTATAAATGGAGCCTAATTTAAACATGGCTTCCTCGACCTGGATCTGAGCTTCTTCTTGCTCTTCATCCGAGAAGGGAATTGAGGCGTATAACTGGTCAAATCTTGCTTCTTTATTTTCCAATTTCTCTTCATCTGTTACTAAATCATCTTCAATTCCCAGTTCATCCTCATCTGCATCAATCTCTTCATCATCATTTACGGTAATCAATTGGGTATTCTTTACGGACCTTCTCCAGTGATCCTCTAATTTACGGTTACCCCATACTTTTAAAAATTCACTCTGACCAATCGAAATTGACGTAGGGTTGCTAAAGTACCAGGTTGAAGCACCTGCAGATATACCTGTATTTTCAAATACTGAATTTGACCGGACGATGTTATTTTTCTTTTTACTTTCTATTTCGGCTTTTGCTTTCACTTTTTCATCTTCAGTTTTTATAAATTCATTGATGATTTCAGAAATTGCCGATGTATCCATTTTTGCTAGCCCAAGCAGGCTATCCTGAAGATGTATGGTATTGAGCTGTATTACAAAATCATCTAAAACCATTTGCCGGGCGTGTATATTTTCATATCCATCATAGTCTAATGGAAGTACCTGGATAGTACTATCATAATATAATTTCGCCTTGAGGTAGTTTTGTAAAGAATCGTAGTAAATTTCTCCCAGAATTAGATAGGACATGCCTTTCTGTAAGGGATTGTTTAAGCCCGATTGAACAGAAAGATTAAATTTTTCGATACCTTCATCAAGGTTTTTCTGTCTTAATTCAAAGGATCCCCACTCATAGTAGATCCGGTCGACAAACTCTTTGTTTTTCGCATCTTTTACAAGTTTCTTGAAGTCCTTCCTGATCTTATTGATATCCCGGGTATTTTCAAGGTTGGATACCCTTGCCATATTAAGTTTAGAGTAGAAGGATAATTCGTATTCAGGATTGCTACCAAGACATTTTTTATAGTTGCTGAATGCTTCAGACTCAAAACCAAGTTCCTGGTACACCTGACCAATAATAAAATAAACACGTGCTTTATCATCTTTTTGTTTTAAAAGCTCTGAGGAAATCACAAGGTTGTTTACCATATTATCATAATCCTCCATGAGTTGAAAATACCAGGCCCTTGTGAGGGATAACTTTTTAAGGTTTTCATTATTGAGGTTCTCTTTTCCAAGATAATCGGAAACAGCGAGCGCATTATTCATTTCTTCATATTCAATAAATGTGCGCATGAGATTTACAAGTGCTTTGTGCCGGGTATTATTATCTTTGCTATTGGTGTTAACCCATTTGAAGGTTTCAATGGCATGCGTATATTCATATCCGTAAAGGCGGGCCATTCCTACCAGATTGTACCCATCGTCCACCCATTTGCTATTAGGATGATTCTGGACGATCAATGATGCTTTTTTCAATACCTCCTGGATATCTTCCGCATAGGTTACGGACAACATTGAATCAAGGGGAGGCATCACATTCAATATTTTGGTGTAGTCGTTTATCTGGGATTCTGATATCGAATTTTCAATGTATTGTATTTTTTGCCGGGCAATAAAATATGCGTTGTAATGCGCTGTTGTATTATGAAAGGAGACAGCGGCTACATTGGATTTCTGTGATGAACATGAAGCCATCAAAAAAAGAAAACCAATGAATAAATATATTGATGTTGGATGGTTCAACACACTTTTTATAATATTCTATCTGTCTAATGTAAACGCAAAAATCAGGATTAATAATACAATAAAGTCTATTCTTATCTATTTTTGTTCTGCTAAAAAACTCAAAAATAGGTTGAAGATCAGAAAAACATTCTCCAACTGGCTTTCAGAAAGGTACTTATTGATCATCAGAAACGAAGAAAACTTCGCTGAGAAATCTTCGTTAAGTTTTACCTATGCCAAGTTTATTCTCCTGCTGGTTTTTTTAGTCCTTGTATTTCTGACCATTTCGTTGTTCCTGACGAAAACAATATTAGCTCAATGGTTTGATCCACAGCATGCCCAGGTTGAAAACAGGAAAAAACTATTTGAATTAACAATTAAATTGGATTCTCTGGAAGTGGAGGTAGTACGAAAAGATTTGTTTATTTCTACTTTTCGAAATATGCTGGCAGGTAACACTGACAGTATAGATTTTGCTGGCAATTCTGAATTGGGCCTTACAAATACAAACTTTAACATCAATGAAATAGCCCCGATCGATTCCATGTTTCGAAATGAGTTTGAGAAACGGGATGAAAATTTGGTTTCGTATAACAATGCCGAAAGTTCGGTACTGACTGAAACTTTTTTCTTCACCCCAATTTCAGGGTATGTGTCAAGGGCTTATACCATTCAGGAGGAACATTTTGGAGTAGATATTGTTGCAAAAAACAATGAACCTATCATGTGTGTAGCCAATGGCACCGTGGTTTTATCAAGTTGGACACAGGATTCGGGGTATGTTATAGCTGTACAGCATTCAGATAACCTTATATCTGTTTATAAGCATAATTCAGGATTGTTAAAAAAAGTTGGTAGTTTTGTGCTCGGAGGAGAAGTAATTGCCATTATTGGAAATACTGGGGAACTTACCGATGGTCCCCACCTTCATTTTGAACTGTGGTATAAGGGAAACCCGGTTAATCCGGAAGATTTTGTATCGTTTTAAATTATGGAATTTATATGTTTAACAAAGAAGAAAAGCAAGTGGCTGAAGATATAAGTAACTCGAGCAACATCATAGGTAAAGGCACCATGGTAGAAGGTAACCTTGAAACCTTTGGAAACATTCGCGTTGAAGGAAAGGTGATCGGAAATGTCAAAACAAAATCAAAAGTGGCCTTGGGGCAATCATCCAGAGTTGAAGGCAACATCCTGGCACAGAATGCAGAAATTGCAGGTGAAGTCTCAGGTACTGTTGAAACAACAGAACTTTTGCTTCTAAAACCTACAGCCATCGTAAGCGGAGATATTGTCACGAACAAACTAATTGTTGAGTCCGGGGCAACTTTTAATGGTGGATGTAAAATGGGAGTTACGATCAAAGAAATAAAGATTGGAGAAAATGCCCATCAAGCGTCACCCCTCAAAACCAACAAAGAAGCAGAAACCCAATCAGCTTAATAGCTACCTCAAGTACTCCGGGTTAGCTATCCAAATGACTATTACCATTGGGTTGATGGCATTTATTGGGTATAAACTCGACATCTACTTTGCATTGAAATTCCCCGTATTTTTACTTGTATTGGTATTTTCAAGCCTTTTTGGATCTATATATCTCCTTTATAAATCGCTTCAATAGTATGAGTGCATCCCCTGTTTCATTTATTAAATTTCTGAAGAAACTATCAATACTCACCGGAATCCTGGTATTGGTTTATGTGGCTTTTTTAAATTTGTTTCCTGCTCTGTCAACCCCCTCAAAGGCTTTTGCAATTTTTATCGTTTTATTCCTTGTTACAGGGGGAGGGCATTATCTCTATCGATTGCCCGGCAGTAATGACCCTTCAAAACTGATCGTTTTTACGCTGTTATCGATCGTATTGAAATTGATCCTCTATATTGCTTTTGCAGTTGTTTTAATCCTGGCTGATAATGAATCGGCGGTTAGTAATATCGTCTTGTTTTTTATTCTTTATGTGATCTATACTGTCTTTGATATTACCACGAACCTGACAGGTACAAAGGGATCCAAAATAAGTTAAAAATCCGAATTTTATATTTTTGTTTGCTGAATTAATATCTACCTTTGCAGTCTAATTTTTACCCCCTGTAGTAAAGGATTAAATGAAGCTACTTTTTAAGGTTTTTTGGCACTCCGTTCTGATAAAAAAAATTTCATTATTGTTATTACTTTCAGTTGCATTGTCAAACAATATTTTTGCCTCTGAACCCGGTGAAAACGAAAAATTTAATCCAGGAGAAAAAATAATGCACGACATCACAGATGACTATCTTTGGCATTTTGTTGATGGTCAATATGGCACACTTTATCTACCCATAATAATTTATTCGCAGGAAAAAGGCTTAGATATTTTTTCGTCGGCTAATTTTTATGACGAACACCATAATATTGTTCCTTACAATGGCTATTTGCTTGAACATAAACGTATTACGATCGAAGACAGCGAAGCGAAAGTGTATGATATTTCAATCACAAAAAATGTGTTAATGTTGTTTATTGTTGCAACGGTAATATTGCTTGTTTTTACTTCGGTTGCCAAAGGGTTTAGAAAGAACATGGGGAAATCCCCCACTGGGGTTCAATCGTTTTTTGAACCCATAATCATCTATATCAGGGACGAAATTGTTAAACCCAACATTGGTCCTAAATACGAAAGATATCTTCCTTATTTGCTAACCTTGTTTTTCTTTGTTTGGTTTGGCAACCTGCTCGGACTATTTCCCGGAGCGGCAAACCTTACAGGAAATATAGCAATCACATTGACATTGGCAATTGGTACGCTTATCCTCACTTCAATAAGCGGCACAAAAAATTACTGGAAACATATTTTCAATACACCGGGAATACCAGTGATTCTAAAATTAATTATTGTACCTGTTGAAATTATCGGAATATTTACTAAACCGATATCACTGACCATTCGACTGTTTGTTGCCATAACTGCCGGACATATTGTTTTGCTGAGCCTTATTATGCTCACTTTTATCTTTGGTAGCTGGCTTGTTGGAATCGGAAGCTCCTTACTGGTACTTTTTATTATGCTAATTGAATTGCTTGTTGCAACAATACAAGCATATATATTCACCATGTTTTCTTCTTTGTACATCGGTATGGCCCTTGATGAAGGAGAGGATCATTAAATAGGGTGAATTTGGATTTTGTATTTAGTAAATGTTTAATTATAAATCACAATTGAAATGAATTTATCAATTTTGTTAGACATGAGTTTAGCGATCATGGGTGCCGGAATCGGTGCCGGACTTTCAGCAATAGGCGCCGGTATTGGTATTGGTAGAATTGGTGGCTCCGCTATGGAAGCCATTGCAAGACAACCTGAGGCCGCTGGTAAGATCCAGACAGCTATGCTGATTATCGCAGCCCTGATTGAGGTGATTGCGCTTTTTGGAACAGTTATCGCGTTTCTTATTTCACAAAACACGGGAGCATAAGTTTGCTCAAGTGAAAGAGCTTGTTTTATGCCAATAGGGTGAAAACAAGCTCTTATTTTTAAGAATTTACAGGCTATAACAAAAACATATGGAATTATTAACTCCAGGATCCGGACTTCTGTTTTGGCAGATCGTCATATTTGTGAGTCTCCTGTTGTTGCTCAAGAAATTTGCATGGGGCCCGATTTTGCAATCGCTAAAAATAAGGGAAGAATCGATTCAGGATGCATTGGATGCGGCAAAGGAAGCAAAAGCTGAAATGGCCGAATTGCATTCTGAAAATGAGGTACTTCTTAACAAAGCCCGGGACGAACGGGATAAAATTATAAAAGCAGCTACCGATGCTGGAAATACCTTGAAAGAAGAGGCAAAAGCGAATGCCCAGGGAATTAGTGACAAAATTATTGCTGATGCCAAATCAGAAATCCAAAGTGAGAAAAATGCGGCTTTGGCCGATGTTAGAAAACAGGTAATTTCACTTTCTGTGGAAATTGCAGAAAAGCTTCTACGTCAGTCATTAGGAGAGAAGGGTGCTCAAAAGTCACTTATTGAAAAGTATTTAAAAGATAAAAGCCTTAATTAATCACTATTTAAGATGTCAGAATACAGGGCAGCATCGCGATACGCTAAATCAATTCTGGACCTCAGCAAGGAAATGAACCTTGTAGAAGAGGTACACAATGACATGGTTTTGTTAAGCAATACCTTCAAAGGTTCTTACGATCTCAGATTATTGTTGAAGAGTCCGATTATTAAAGATCATAGAAAGGAAAAAATTTTAGAATTGATTTTTGGTGATAAGGTAAATAAACTAACGATCTCTTTTTTAAGACTTGTTACTAAAAAAGCAAGGTCGATGATGATTGAATCGATTACAAGTGAATTCCTTACCCTATTTCTCGCATTTAAGGGTATTCAAAAAGTAAAACTGACAACTACCCTCAAGATTGATGACGCGTTACGCAGCGAAATCAAATCGATTATTAAAAAGCTAACTGACAAAGAACCTGATCTTACAGAAGAGCTTTCCGATGACATCATCGGGGGGTTTATTTTGGATATTGGGGATAGAAGGATTGATTCCTCATTAAAATCAAAATTAGAGAAGATTGAATTTGAATTAACAAACTAAGGTGTTTGAAAAAGATTAAAATATAAATAAATGAACGACATACGACCAGATGAGGTATCAGCAATACTAAGGGAACAGCTGGCAAATGTAAAAACCGAAGCAGAATTAGAGGAAGTAGGAACTGTTCTTCAAATCGGTGATGGCGTTGCCCGTGTTTATGGACTTTCAAAAGCGGAATCGGGAGAGCTATTGGATTTCGGAAATGGTCTGACCGGACTGGTACTCAACCTGGAAGAAGACAATGTTGGGGCGGTATTGCTGGGACCCAGTAATAACATCAAAGAGGGTGATACTGTTAAAAGAACCGGCAGGATTGCTTCCATAAAAACAGGATACGGTTTGTCCGGAAGGGTTGTTGATACACTTGCCAATCCAATTGATGGTAAAGGACCTATTGAAGGTGATCTTTTTGAAATGCCTTTGGAACGTAAAGCCCCGGGTGTAATTTTCAGGCAACCGGTAAATGAACCTCTTCAAACAGGTATAAAACCCATAGATTCAATGATCCCGATTGGAAGGGGACAGCGAGAGTTGATAATTGGTGACCGTCAGACGGGTAAAACTGCTGTTGCTATTGACACTATCATCAACCAAAAGGAATTTTATGCTAAAGGAGAACCGGTTTATTGTATTTATGTAGCAATTGGCCAGAAAGCCTCCACTGTAGCGGGCGTGGTAGCTACATTGGAAAAATATGGAGCGATGGAATATACAACCGTTGTTGCTGCTTCAGCTTCGGATCCTGCCCCTATGCAATTTTATGCACCGTTTACCGGGGCGGCAATCGGTGAATTTTTCCGCGATACAGGAAGCCCTGCCCTCGTAATTTACGATGACTTGTCGAAACAAGCGGTGGCGTACAGGGAAGTATCTCTTTTACTTAGAAGACCTCCGGGACGTGAGGCGTATCCCGGGGATGTATTTTATCTTCATTCACGTTTGCTTGAACGTGCCTCAAAAGTGATTGAGAGCGATGAGATCGCTAAAAATATGAATGACCTGCCAGAATCATTGAAAGATATTGTAAAAGGTGGAGGTTCTTTAACAGCATTACCTATTATTGAAACCCAGGCAAGTGATGTATCAGCGTATATTCCGACCAACGTAATATCCATTACCGATGGACAGATATTTCTGGAAACGGATCTTTTTAATTCAGGAATCAGGCCTGCCATCAATGTTGGAATTTCAGTTTCTCGTGTTGGTGGAGCTGCACAAATCAAATCAATGAAAAAAGTTGCCGGTACATTGAAGTTGGATCAGGCGCAATTCCGCGAATTGGAAGCATTTTCAAAATTTGGTTCGGATTTGGATGCTGCAACAAAACTTATAATAGACAGGGGACGAAGAAACCTGGAAGTATTGAAGCAACATCAATATGCTCCGATGAAAGTTGGTGAACAGGTCGCAATTATATTTGCTTCCACAAAAGGACATCTTGATAATATACCAGAAAAAAGAGTACGTGAATTTGAAAAGGAGTATCTGACGTTTTTAAATGCACAACACAAGGATGTACTTGATGATCTTGAGGAGGGAAAATATGACGATAGTTTGGTGGAGGTATTAAAGTCCTCAGCCAGGGATATTGCCAGAAATTTCAAGTCGTAGTCGTCAGAATATTTTAAAATGCCGAATCTAAAGGAAGTAAAAACAAGGATCAGTTCTGTAATCTCAACACAGCAGATTACAAAGGCTATGAAGATGGTTGCCGCTGCAAAGCTCAGAAAAGCTCAGGATAGCATCCTTCAGATGAGACCTTTTGCGGAAAAACTTGAGGAAATACTTGTGAATGTTTCGCAAGGGTTGGATTCGGAGGATGGAAATAATTTTGGTGAGATACGCGAACAGGAAAAAATTCTCATTATTGCCATTACTTCTGACAGGGGTTTGTGTGGTGCATTCAACGCCAACGTGGGAAAAAGAACGTTGAGCTTGATTGAAACTTCGTATAAATATCAGTTTGATGCCGGTGATGTTCAGGTTTTAACAATCGGGAAAAAGGGTAGGGACTATTTCAATTATCGGAATATTCCCATGATCGAAAATTTTACAAATGTTTTTACTTCATTATCTTTTGAAAATGTACGTAGAGTAGCTGAATTTGTAATGGATGGCTTTTTGAAAGGTGATTTTGATAAGGTGGAAATCGTTTATAACGAGTTTAAAAATGTTGCAACCCAAATCATCAGGGCGGAAGAATTTTTACCATTGAAAAAAGAAGGATCTGAAGGAGAAACAACTACACCCATTGATTATATCTTCCAACCCAATAAAGAAGTTTTAGTGGAAGAAATCATACCGAAATCACTAAAGATTAAATTATACAAGGCCATTCTGGAATCTAATGCATCAGAACAAGGAGCAAGAATGACGGCGATGGATAAAGCTACCGAAAATGCCGGGGAGCTGTTAAAGGAACTTAAAATCTCCTATAACCGAACACGTCAGGCAGCTATTACAACCGAAATTCTTGAAATTGTTGCAGGAGCCGAGGCACTAGGGTGATTTTTAAGATTAAATTGTTATATATTGTAAAAGCTCATGTATTATGAGCTTTTTTTATGAAAGATTTCTATAAATATCTTTCAATAATTCAGGCACTAAGTATTGATGTTTCTTTAGGAGGTGTTATTGGTGCCTGGTTTATTGCCACATATTTAGGTATTCATCTTGATTTTATGGTATACCTGATATTGGGAGTATCCGTTTGGCTTATTTACGCATTTGATCATTTAATGGATGTCCGGATGATGTTTGACCTGCCAGCAACATATCGTCACCGAATTCATTGGGAAAACTCCACAAATTTATGGGGTATTTGGAGTTTGGCTTTAATCATCGTTCTTTCCCTGCTGTATAAGTTGCCTCCGGTAATGCTCGTAGCCGGTACTATTCTTGCTTTTGTAGTGCTTTTGTATTTTATTTCGTTAAAATTACTTGAAAAAATTCCTGTATTTCATAAAGAACTTGTTGGTTCTATTATTTATACCACTGGTATTTTTATTCCACCTGTGAGTTCTTACCATGGCTCCATTGGACCTGATTTATACATTTTATATTTTCAGTTTTTAATGATCGCTCTTTCTAATTTATTACTTTTTTCAATGTATGATAGCAAGGTTGATGAACAGGAAGGATTTCATTCGTTAGTTATAACCATAGGTGAAAACAAGGTCAGGAAAATTACCTGGATATCTCTTGGTATGGTATTTCTATCTGGAATTGCCGGTATCTTATTGCTGGATACCAGCCTTTGGTCCACTCAGGTCATATTGTTTCTAATGGATATCGTTCTTTTGATTATTTTAATGAATAAAAGTTATTTTATTGTTTATTCGCGGTTTCGAATCGTTGGCGATTCAATTTTTTTTCTTCCACTGATTTATATATTGTTTCTGTATGTCGTTTGACAGGATAGCTTCAACGTACGATCAAATTGCATTACTTGTTTTTGGGAAAGCAATCATCGATTCACAAATAGTCTATTTTGATCGTATTCAAAATAATGATCGTATACTTGTAATTGGAGGTGGAACCGGCTGGATACTAAAAAAAATCAATACACCAGGGACTGAAATCGATTACCTGGAGTCATCGGGAAAGATGATAAACAAGGCAAAACAGCAGAATACTAAAATAAAAGTTAATTTTATTCATCAACCGTTTGAAGAAGTTGTTCTATCTGGTAAATATGATGTTATAATTTCTAACTTTTTCCTTGATCTTTACCCGGGTAAAGAGATGTTGTCAATCATTAAAAAGTTAGATCGAATTTTGGTTGCGGGAGGATTATTGTTCGTAACCGATTTTAGAAATAACTCGATGTGGCAATCAATAATGTTGTCGATTATGTATTTATTTTTTCGAGTAACTACAGATTTGAAAACTAGAAACCTTGGGCCATTGTGGGAGAACCTGAACTCTGAGTTCCATCTCGTAAAGTCAAGAACATTTTATGCTGGTTTTATTGATTCGAGCGTGTTTCAGAAATACAATTAATCAAGATACTTGGATGCTTCTCTTACCGAAAGGCCTGACAACAAAGGATGTGTCCTGACAAAATTTGCTACCCACTGTTTATTGAATTTCGAATATTGACGCAATGACCATCCTATTGCCTTTCGCAGGAAAAATTCATTCGAATTTTGGTGTGCTTCAATGTAGCGGGATAAAAGCTGCGTGTTGGTTGAGTCTTTATATTTTAGTTGAAAAATTATAGATGACCTGTTGAGCCACATATTCTCAGAACCTGACCAACTATCGGTAGTTGATGGTAAAAATTCAGGAGAATTTTTGAAGAATGTTCCTGCAATAGAGCTGGCAATATAATCCACAGAATCCCACCATGACTTGCTTAGTAACATGTATTCAATAGTATCAAGAAATGATGATTCTGTTTTTCCTATTAGTTTATTTGCTAACTCGATGGCAAAGTATTGATTTTCACGATGTGGATATTCAAAAAGGACCTTAATTACCTGGGTCAGATTTTCAGTTAATGGTAAGCCATAATCTGCAATAAACTTCCTCTGTATTTCTTTTCGATCTGCGGACTTGATGCCATAATATATGAAATTGTCTTTCATGTAAGAGGCCATTTTTAAGCCAAATTCGGTATTGGAATTAGTCTTAAATAACCCATCTATTTTTCCTGCATAATCTTTTGAAGTCATTATCTAACGTATCCAATCATAAATTAACCAAATGTCAGGATTATTGTTTGTAGAAGAATTGTATTCTTTAATTTTCGATTGAACATTATTGTATTGCAAGTCAAATACTTTTTTATATGACCTTTCATACAAATAGGTTTGTGTTTTTTTATTTTGAATTCCTGAATTATCCTTACTTACAAAACTGAATACTATGGTTATAAACTTTTTCAGTCGGTGGATGGGCAAAGTCAAAACAGGATAAGAGAGGTCATATCCAAAGGAGGGGTTGCTGGTTATTTTATCATAAACTAAATTTTGTACAACAGCGTCGAATTTGATCTGACTTGATGATACTGCTTTGAATTGAGGAGAAAACTCAAAATCAGAAGGTAAAGGAGCATTAATATTCCTGACACCAATCTTATGCAGTAACGTGTATTGCCCGTCTTTTACAAAGTCATTTTCATAACCAAACGGATTGATCTGAACCTGATTAAAAATCCAATACGGTATCTCAACCGTATAAAACCGATCCTGTGACTGGGGTTCCCACTTATAATCGTATGGTAATTTTGTGATTGTCAGTGTTTTGTAAATTTCACCTAGTTTTTCCTGTATTAAAGTTGGAATCAATAATTGATCGGATTTGAATTCAGGGCGCAATAATTTCCAATTTGTTATAGAAGACCGAAGGAGTTCGTCAATTTGCAGTATAGTTGTTCCTTGATCTCTCATCGCAGAAATGAAATAAACATCAGTTCCATTATTGTAAACAATGTATGAGGAAGAATAATCCCCTTTAATAATACCCGATCTCGCGTTAAGTGTATTTATAGCACCCGATTCCCTTGTTAAAAGAATATCTCCACTTTTAAAATCCAAATCTGATAATCTGTTAACAGATGATGAATAAGTGGATTCATAATCTCCGGTTTTCATTCTGACTTGCGCAAGGAGATGTTCTCCTATACTTAACAGTGCATCAATATTTTTAATTGAAGTAGTGTCCGAATATTCCCAGAATATTGCCTGCTCTATTACAGTCTCGCGCATAAGCGAAATTAAATTTTCGAACAGCACTTTGTCATCCATACATTTTATGGAATACCTGGCTATCTGCGTAAGGGATTTTTCCAGCTGAAGGATATAACCTTCTCCGGGAGGTGACAAGAACAGTTGGATACTGTCGATTTTTCGTACTGAAGAAGCGAAGATTTCTTCTATCCGGGTTGTATCGGGTTCACAATCCAGCGAAGAAAGAAAGCCCTCCCTAATACGATTAATAATACGCTCCTGGGAAAACCCGGTATATTGAAACGGACTGGAAAAATTTGGATCAGGTTTTTGATAAACATAAGACGGTATCGCCAATAAAAGGTAAATGATGATAAAAATTGGAATTCTCCAAAAAAATTCCCAAAATGTCGTTATCCACCACTTTCCCTTCATATTAAATGTCAATATACCTTAAAATAAATATAAATTAGAAAGGTAAAAGTTAAATAAAATGAACAGCAAAAAATGAAACCAATAATTATTCTCAACAGGATAACCATTATAACGATGTTGACCTGTTTAATAGGAAGTTGCTCAACAAATCAGAGTGAAAATCCGGGAGAAATCAATACGTATATTCCGGAAGTACCGAAGCCTGATCGGGTTTTTAAAGTTGGATTCTTGGCAGTTAATGGGGTATATAATTCGGAATTGATTGCACCCATGGACATCCTCCACCATACCGTATTTCATACCGACCCGGGAATGGAAGTGTTTGTTGTATCGCCAACAAAAGAACCTATTGTGACATTTGAAGGACTGAAGATTATTCCGGATTATACATTTGAAGATGCTCCGGAAATTGATGTATTGGTTGTACCCAGTGCCAAGCATAGTATGGACTCTGATCTTGAAGACGAAGAACTTATACGTTTTGTAAGTGACAGGGGAAGTAAAGCAAGCTATGTGATGTCATTGTGCGATGGTGCGTTTGTACTGGCCAAGGCAGGATTAACGGAAGGGCATGAATCAACCACTTTTCCCTCCGATATTATTAAATACCGGAACATGTTTCCTGATCTGGTAGTACACGAGGGTATTAGTTTTGTACATGATTCTAATCTGATCACATCGGCAGGTGGAGCAAAATCATATGATCCCGCCCTCTATCTTGTTGAAATGCTTTATGGCCAAAATGCCGCAAAAGGTATTGCCGGTGGCTTGGTTATCGACTGGGACCTGGGGAACGTAGAGCACATCATTGTGGAGTAATTATCATTAATCTCTCCAGGGTTTCATTGGATTCTATTGGTGTGTGCCATCTACAGTAATAGCTACCACCCCTTAACCCGGAAAATTCATGTGAATTTTCCGCCCAACAAGGCCGACTAAATATAAAATTAAGATAATCAGCTAGTTGGAGTTTATGGTAGGCCGA
>CAZONK010000046.1:0-17399 GCA_964581095.1 uncultured Roseivirgaceae bacterium | reverse complement strand
CGACGGCCGACACCATGGATCCGATCCGGGTACACGTTTTGCAATCAAACGTTGTTTTTCATCATACAGGTATCGAAACGACCATTTATCAAGAAAAGTATCATTTGATGTGCTGATATATGCACGGAAAGATTCTCCTGCACTACTTATAAAATGGAACCCATCCGTCAATGTCAACGTATTACCGGAGTTGATTATATACGATTCATTGTTGTATTGGTTGACTGCTTCGTCCGCATCAATAATCCGTACACCCTCTTCAATGGTACCAAGAAGGCTAATTCCGCTCTCATCAATTTCTTTTACCCCCTGGGGAGGTATGACGAACCGCAAATTATTAAAATCATCATATATGTAATACGTGTCAAAGTCAACACTGTCGTTTTCAACACGCTTCAGGATGGTATTTCCTCGTTTATCTGTAAACTCATAAATGGCGTTGTCGTTCTCATCAATTGTTTTGTTTATTTGCAATGATCCCTGTGGATACGAGCTACTTAAAACGGTAAGTGTATTATCCGGATTAATTTCAAATTTCTTTATAAGTTCGGAGCTATTTACCAGTTGATATACCTCCACACTTTTTTCCTGGCCTGTACCTGCATTCCCTGCCCATTCCTCTCCGGGCGAGTGGCTTCTGAGTACTCTTCCCAATACTGATCCTTCTACCTCCTGGTATTGTAGTGGATATTCAGAAGTGGCAATACCTGTTCCCTGCGTTGAATAAAACCCAAAGAGGCTATCGATAGGTTGCGACTTTATTACTCCACTGGCTTCTGTACTGGCAAAAGGTAACAATTGCCTGATTTTGCGTCCTGACTCATCATAATCTGAAACGGTGACAAGGTCTTTTTCAAGTGGAGTAGCCTTTTTCATTACACTTTGTATTCCTCTGCCAAGACCGTCAGCATATGTTGTTGCCACCATTAATTTGGCAGGATCTGTCTCTGTTTGCAATACAGCAGAGTCAAGATAGGTGTAAGTGCCGACATAGTTCGTGTTTTGCTCAGTCAAAGGTTGTGCATAAGCATAACTTGTAAGATTAGGCATTATTATAGAAGATGCCCTTCCCCAACATCCATTACTACTTTTCGATCTAAGAATATAAAGGCCATGGTCCTGGTTTGATATGTTTTTGGAAGATGCATTATCAAGTTCACTCTCACCCTCCGGATCGGTTTGCCAGTAATAAGTATAGCTGCCATCGTCAACATTGTTTTTATGTATCGTATAGGATACTGTTGAGTTTTTGACAAAATAGGGTTGTTGAGGTTTATGCGTTTCCGGTGATAAAACTGTTATGGGAATAACAATTGAAACTTTGCAATTATTTATGTTCACCGTTCTCAAAGTAATTGTTGTATTTTCAATAAACTCTTCCGAAGTGAATTCCTCACCTAATCCTACTAATTTGTCATTTTCATCAAACCATTCATAGGTTTCAATATCCGTACCCGAAGCGGTCAGGTGCAGGGATTCCCCATAGCACAAATTACCGGATGTTGGTGTAACTGATGTCGGTGCAACGGTTAGGGATATAGCCTGAACAGTTGTAATACCGCTGCTCCAGCATCCGGCTGAACTGAGGGCCCTTAAATATAACGTTGGATTTCCTGTTACTATAGTGGATGCTCTTGTTCCTGACCCTGGCAAATAGTTTACCTGTTGACAACCTTTAAAGAATTGCAGGAGCGGAGGAGGAATCTTAACAAATAACCAGGTATTACTATTTGTAGTTTTTAAAAATCAATTCGAAATCCCTGTCCAAATGCACTACCTGTAATGAGTATTTTAAGGCATATTGAGCAATTAAACAGTCATTGCTTTTTCGGATGGTAATCCCTTTTTTTCTTAATTTTCTGTATAGAATTGCTGCTGAGATCGCCATATCCACACCATTATCATTAAGAATGTTAAAAGCAAGCAAATATTCTTTGATTTCCCTAAACTGCCTGTCGTCATTTATCCCTTGTAAAACCTCTTGAATAATAGTTGGGCATAAATAAATGGGGTCATCATTTTCAATGTATTGTGTGAGGGTATTTACCTCTTTACAACGAGTACCTTTAAAAAAATTAATCCAAACACTGGTATCAGCTAGTATGGGTGTTTTCATATAGAACGCATCTGGTCCAGATCACCTTCCCAGTTTACCATTCCCTTAAACTTAAGAATCCTTTTTCGTTTACTCATTTTAATAATTTCCTCTAGGGAATGATGTACAACATCTTTAATAGTTTTAAGCTTGGTTAATTTCATTGCTTCTTTTATTAAATCAATGTCAAGCTCAATGTTTGTTCTTTTATGCATAACTCTAAACTTTATTGTGTACACAAATATAATATATATTATACACATAAACTTGAATTTTGTAATTCCAATTTTCGGATCGAATTGGAGATGACACTTAATCTCCAGAAGCTATTCTATTTACCCCAACTTTCAGGGTCAACCCGCCAGCTTTTTAGTTGGATCAAGTCTTTCTCTTTTATTATTTTTTCACTTACCGCTACCTGTAACATATCCGCATATGAACTTAAAACAATCAGTGGGAATCCGGCATTTTTGAAGTTTTCATCTGCAAGGTCGAACCCATATGTAAAGATTGCAGCCATCCCAAGTACTTTCACTTTTTGTGACTTCAGTGCCTCTGCTGCTTTTAGTGAGCTGCTTCCCGTTGATACAAGATCTTCGAGGACCACTACCTTTTGTTTCTTTACAACTTTGCCTTCAATCATATTTTCAAGTCCATGTCCTTTTGGTTTTGACCTTACATATATAAATGGTAATCCCAGTTCATCTGCTACGAGGGCTCCTTGTGGAATACCTGCTGTTGCAACACCTGCAATAGCCTCCACATCAGGGAAACTGGATTTGATTGATTTAGCTAATTCTTTTTTTATATATTCCCTGATATCAGGATAGGATAATGACAACCTGTTGTCGCAATAAATTGGGCTGTTCCAACCCGAACTCCAGGTGTAAGGTCGTCTAAGATTAATTTTTATAGCCCCGATTTTCAGGAGCATCCCGGCAACAGTTTTTGACACAGTTTGTTTATTCATTGCCTCAAAAATACAACTAATCAAAGTTGAATTTAGAACAGTCGCAGTAGGAATTTGGCCAATAATTTATAATATTGTTTTTCAACACGGTTTGCACCAAACATGATAATATTTTTCAATGATATAGGACTGGAAATTGTTAAAGCGAGGGCTTTTCAGAACCCCGATTTTTACCAGGTTCATATTGATGCGAACAAAGATAAAATTGAACCGGGAAAATTAATTCATAATGTTCTCATTACCGGGGCAGAAAAGTCAGATATTGATAATATACTTTCTTTGCTCGAACAAAATGTATTTAACCAGGTAACGTCCATCACGATTACGGTAAATAGGTATAAAATTGCAAAGGACTATTTAAAGTCGCACTTCAGAATTGTAAGAGCTGCCGGAGGAGTTGTTGAAAAGGGTGACAAAATATTAATGATATATCGATTAAAAAAGTGGGACCTGCCAAAAGGAAAACTTGAGAGAGACGAAATGGCACAGGATGGAGCTGTGAGGGAGGTTGAAGAGGAATGTGGTGTCAAGGTGGAGATAGGTAGGAAAATTTGCAATATCTGGCATACTTATTCGCTGAATGAAAAGAAAATTCTTAAAAAAACGTCCTGGTTTACGATGAAATGTATCAATGATAAATATATGAAACCCCAGGTAGATGAGGACATCGAAGAAGTAAAGTGGTTGAAAACAAAGGACTTATTTCACGCCCTAAAGGATTCATATCAAAGTATCCGTCATGTATTTAAAGAATATAAAGAATTGCCTGAAATAATAAAGTAGTTAATTTATATTTGGTGTACAGGGATTATAAGTCTTTTGTGCTATAAGGTAAATAATCTGATATGTCACCACCGTAATTATGGACTTCGCGAATAATGCTGGAGCTGATGTAGGCATACTCAGGAGAAGTAATCAGAAATACAGATTCCAGTTCTAAATTGAGGTGTTTATTTATTTGTGATATGCTATTTTCATATTCAAAATCAGTAGTATTACGTAAACCCCGCAAAAGGTACTTAGCCTTATATTTTTTTGCTAATGAGGCGGTAAGTTCATCATATGTTATTACAGAGATATTTTCATATCTTACAAAACATTCTTCTATTTTTCTGATAATCAGGTTAATATTAAAATACCGGTTATCTTTTTTCGTATTGTGCCCTATAGCAACAATAATTTCATCAAAAAGGGTAAGTCCACGTTTCACAATATCCTCGTGCCCCTTGGTAAATGGGTCAAACGATCCTGGGAATATTGCGATTTTTTTCATCAATAATGATCAGTTATAGACCTGAAGTCCATAAAGATCGAAAAAATGATGATCCTGAACTTCGTCAAAGAAGTATCCAAATTTAAGAAAGTCTGGTCTTTCTCCAAAAGAGAGATTCTTAATGTATTTGGAAAATTCCAAATAGTGGGGTGATTGTTTACCAATATAACCCCAGAGTACTACAGGGGTTTTAGACTGGCTATGATTCAGACCTTTCATAACCGTCATGATGTATTTTATGTAATCGGAAAACTTTTTAATCACGAATTGATTGTAATATTCTAATTTCCTGTTTCTTGTGGAAATCACATGCAGTTTAAACCGGTCGATGTAAAGAAAGATATTATTTTCCTGGTACTTTTTGACCTGACTTAAGATACCATCAATTATGCTGCTTGATTGATGAATACACTCAATTTTATTTACCGGATAATTTCCCACAATCCACTCATACAGGAATTTGTTTACCGAAAAAACATTCACAGCATCATTCTGAGTATGTTTATAATAGAGAATTTTATCTCTGTCGGGGTTAATGTCCGCATTGATTTTTAAATAATCAATCAATCCCTCTTTTGAGAACAAAGCAGAAGGTACAAGTGAAAATTTGTTGTTTTTAAACCCAATTCGGATATTTTTCCAAAATCCAGCCTTTAATAGATGATGTTTATCGAAAATTTCCTCCAGAACTAAAGTGAGTTCTTTGTATGAGGTAACACTTGAAAGAATGAAGTCTTCGAGTTGGAGAACATTGTTTTTACGCCCGTCTGTAACGAGCAATTGAAAATCACGTGTTCCAACCTGGATTGACAAATTGTAATGATGTAAATCATCTATATTAAATTTGTCATCCTTTATTTTTTTAACAAGCTTAAAATTTACTGTTGTAGTATTCAAAATAGATTACTCCCAGTTTCCAGCTGTGGTTACTTCCGTTCTAGAGCCAAACCTTAATGGTTTTTTATTACGTGCTTCGTTAGATTCATCCCTAACAGGGTTTTCAGGTGCAGTATCCCTTACCTCAATCACATTTACATTTACTCCCCCTTTAGTAATTACGTCAGAAAATAAATCAAAAATCTTGTTATCAGTACCAGGTATGTATTTCAACCTGTTAAAATCAAGGTTGGGGTATTTTGCGTCGCTAAATAAAGAATCATACACCTTAACAGTGTTCAGTGTGTCAAGATAAACTATACTGGAATCTGCCCCATATGATAACGTAATAATTGTTTCTGTCCGTTGAATTATATAAAAATCCCCATTTTGCATAAAATTACTTAGAGAGTCCCAGTTGTTGGTATATTCTCCGTTTACTGCAAGGTATGCTAGTTCAGCCTCACGGATCATTGACAATTTAGCAATAACGCCCATTTCGTGTGCAGCAATTCTCTTTTCTTCATCAATAGCAAATTTTATTCTGGAATACAGATAGTAAGCCAAAACCAGTGAAACTACAAATAATGCGATAGTTGATATTTTAGTCCAATTCATTATCCTCAATTTTGTGCAATAATAATTATTTGATTTTTAATTTTATAATCAAATTGTTTTCTATTTTGTTCGAAATCCAAAAAAATAGAAATAATCTCTTTTTTTAAGCAAATCCTTAGCATTTTTTACGCCATGCAACAGGTTGTGAAGCTGATTGTCAGGTATAAGTTGTAATTCCTTAAAACTTAAAAATACAACATTTTCGATTAGCTGATTTTCAGATGAGTGCTCGGGGTCTTTACCGGTGATAAGACGACCTCCCAACACACTTACTTTGAAGAATAGTTCTATTGCATGAATCTTCTTCTCTTTGAATTCATTTATACATAATAATTTTTCCATTTTTATCTTCAAGCCTGTTTCCTCAAGAAATTCCCTTTCCAGACATGACATGACATTTTCATCAAATTCCAGGCCTCCACCCGGTGGAATCCAAAGTGACTTCCCACCTTGTGATGTGTGTTTTACAAGAAGAATTTTGTTGTTTTCAATACAAATTCCGCAAACGCGTACCCTTAGTTTGTTTTCATATTGATTGTACTGACCCATTTCGTTTATTTATCCTAAAATGTTTTTAAGGAAGCTATATTTACGCAATTAATAAAAGCTATGTATAAAATTCAAAACAAAAGTTATAAATCACGGATTGAAAAGTATCTTAATGATCAGCACTTCATGAATTATGTGGGGTTCAATCTCAACGTTATTGAACCCGGAAAAACTGAAGGCTGGTTGGATGTTGATCAAATACACAAACAGCAAAAAGGGTTGTTACATGGTGGAGTAATTGCCACTTTGGCTGATATTGTAGCTGGATTTGCAGCATTTACGCTTGTTCCTGAAACCCATCATGTAGTCACCGGTGAATTAAAAGTTTCCTTTTTACGACCGGCTACTACCACTCGTATCTTTGCCAGGGGGTGGGTGCTGAAGCCAGGGAAGAAACTTAATTTTTGTGAAGCTGAGATTTGGGATGGGAATCCAGGCTCTGATTCGACGAAACTTATTGCCAAAGCTACAACAACGATGATCACAGTATATCCCGGAGAAATTGACATAATTGACAGAGGTTGAAATAATGCCTGAATTTTCAGATATCGTTGTTAATAAATTCCCTCATACGCCCACAGCGGGACAAAATAACTTTTTCAGGAAAATGAACCAGTTTCTTTCTGTAGATGGGAATGCTATTTTTTTATTGAAAGGCTATGCCGGAACGGGCAAGACTTCCATAGTTACTGCACTTGTAAATACTCTTCCATCATTTAACTATAAGTTTGTTTTGGTAGCTCCAACCGGACGTGCTGCCAAGGTAATGACCTCCTATAGTGACCGAACAGCATTTACTGTCCATAAAATAATTTATAAGCAGGCTGGAGATCCTGAATCTGGGGAATTGATATTTAAACCTCAAAAGAACTATCATAAAAAAACAATTTTCATTGTTGATGAGGCTTCGATGCTTTCAGTGCAGTCGGAATTTGGGGCTTCAGGTTTGCTTGAAGATCTGATTAAATACACATTTAATCATTCAGAAAATAAATTGATTTTGATAGGAGATTCTGCACAACTTCCACCTATTGGCCAGACAGATAGCGTTGCGTTAAAAAAAGATTTTTATGCCTTTTATAATTTACCATTGTTTGAAGAAGAGCTAGATGAAGTGATGCGGCAAGAGAAGGAGTCTGGTATTTTATTTAATGCTACCAGGCTGCGACAACTTCTTCCAATTATCCAAACAGGCATACAATTAAAAACGAAATCATTTTCAGATACATTTAAAATGGGAGCAGATAGAATGGAGGAGGGGCTTCGATATGCTTATGATAAATATGGTAGTGGAAATACAATTATTGTATGCAGAACAAACAATTCGGCTGTAAAATATAATCTCTTTATCAGGCGCCAGATACACTTTTTTGACAATGAACTTGACGTAGGGGATATCATAATGTCGGTCAGGAATAATTATAGCTATTCTCCCCCGGAATCGCCATCAGGATTTGTAGCAAATGGCGATTTTATGGAAATATCAAAGATTTTAAACTTTGAAGAAATGTATGGATTTCGATTTGCCGATCTGGAAGTTCGTATGTATGGAGCCGGTATTAATGAATCATTTACCGCCAAAGTTTTACTCGATACATTATACTCAAATACAACTTCCCTTTCACAAGAGCAAAATTCAAATCTGTGGAGGCAGGTTTCTGAAGATTATATGCATATCAAATCAAAAAGGGCAAGAAAGGAAGCAATGGCGGCTGATGAATATTTGAATGCTTTGCAAATCAAATTTGCGTATGCGCTAACGTGCCACAAAGCACAGGGTGGGCAGTGGAATGCAGTTTTTATCGATCAGGGGTTTATACAATCGGAAGAGACGGATGTAGATCGGGTGAAGTGGCTATACACTGCAGTTACGAGAGCAACAAGTGAGTTATTTCTCGTTAATTTTCTTCCCACTCAATTTGAAGATTAGTCAACAGGTTGAGTAATAATTACCTATTTTTGTAATATTATTTCCGCTATTAAATTATATAACAATGAAAAAATATGGCTTTTTAGTTATCGCAATGATCATAACATCATTTGTTCTGGCACAGGAGAAAATCCCTCAACCGGAAGAAATGCCAGGACCGTACATGACATTTGTTGAACTATCACATGATTTTGGTGATATATATCAGGGAGATAAAGTTGAATATATTTTTAATTTTGAAAATACAGGGGATTCTCCACTTATAATTACAAATATCAAAGTTACATGTGGATGCACAGCCACCGATTGGTCAAGAGATCCGATTTTGCCGGGCGAAGAAAGTAGTATTACAGTAAAATTTAACAGTACCGGCAAAATCAATAAACAAAACAAGGTAATATCGATTATTTCGAATGCAAACAATCCGTTACCCCAGGTAAAAATAGTTGCCAATGTATTGCCTCAAAAGAAGGATTTTTAACAAAATCAGGAAGGCTGGCCCCTGAGTATTCCAGCAAACAGCAGCCCCCAACCTATTAATAACGATAGTCCACCAATGGGTGCAACAGCTCCCCATTTGGTAACACCCGAAAGCGATAAAATATATAGTGAACCTGAAAACAGCATAATTCCGGCAATCATTGCAACTCCGGAATATTCCATAAGCCTGTTTGGATATTTGTCCAGAAGTATTGCTACAAGTATTAGTGAAAGTGTATGGAAGAAATGATATTTCACAGCTGTATCGAACGTATCAAGTCGTTGGTTTGATTCCAGGATAGCCTTAAAGGCGTGTGCACCAAAGGCCCCCAACATTACTGCTAACGCTCCTGATATTGAACCTGTTAAAAGAAGTATCTTTTGCATAATATTTTAATGAATCGTAATAATTTATTCATGTTTTGTTGTTTCTCTTTTTCCAAATATTGCACTGCCTACACGTATCATTGTGCTCCCCTCCTCCATTGCAGTTTCATAATCACTACTCATGCCAATGGATAATTCTTTTAAATCTACATTATTAGGATAACTTTTTTTGCTGTGTTCTTCAAGTAAAGAATGTATGTGTTTGAATTCTTTCCTGATTTGTCCTTCATCCATGGTATTTGTAGCCATGCCCATAAATCCGATGATGTTTATATTAGTAAAGGATTGTAACTCTTCCGATTCCAATAATTCTGTCAATTCAGCAGGCAGAAGTCCAAATTTGGTTGTTTCATCTGCAATATAAACCTGGAGAAGGCATTTAATCACGCGTCCATTTTTATTTGCTTGTTTATTTATTTCGCGCAATAAACGCAAACTGTCTACAGCATGTATCAGGTACACAAATGGTGCGATATCTTTAACTTTATTTCGCTGCAGGTGTCCAATCATATGCCAATTAATTTCTTTAGGTAGCGAAGCAGCTTTACGGGTCAGTTCCTGTACTTTATTTTCCCCAAAATCATAATGGCCTGCTTCCACTGCCTCCAAAATGTCTTCATCAGGTTTGGTTTTACTTACTGCAACGAGCAGGCATCTATTTTCTTTTAGTTTTCTATTAAATGATTTTATATTATCTTTTACACTCATTTGATTGTTTAGTAATTCTAACTAAGGAGTGCAAACTTAATATTACATATTTTTGTTGGATTATAATCTTGAAGAAAAATGAGAAATATTTCAAAGTGTCTATTGACGCAGCACACTAAAGCAAAGTTTTGTTGATGGCATTATTAGGGACACTTCTGAAAAAAGGAATAAAAATAAGGGAAAGCCTGGATCAGGAATTCTCCTCACCACAGGACCTTCAGAAAAATGAATTAAAAGAGCTCCTGATCAATGCCAACTATACTGATTTTGGGAGGTATTATCGATTTACTGAAGTCCTACTGGGATTAAGAAAAAAAGGTGAGTATCACTTTTATGATCTGTTTAAAAAACATATTCCTGTATTTGATTACAATTCGATCTACTCCAAGTGGTGGAGTCGAACATTAAAAGGAGAAGCAGATATATGCTGGCCCGGGAAGGTTAAATACTTTGCATTAAGTTCCGGTACCTCAGAATCTTCATCAAAGTACATTCCCGTCACTAAGGAGATGGGGAAAGCCATTCAAAAAACAAGTGTCCGGCAGATATTGTCATTGTCTAAATATGAGCTTCAGGATAATCTTTTTGAGTCGGGGATATTGATGTTGGGAGGTTCAACACATTTGAATTATAATGGCAGGTATTTTTCAGGGGATCTTAGTGGTATAACTGCTTCACAGCTTCCATTCTGGTTTCAGCATTTTTACAAACCCGGAAGAAAGATTGCTAAAAACAGAAACTGGGATGAAAAATTACAAGAGATTACAGAAAAAGCCCCTCATTGGGATATCGGAGTAATTGTTGGTGTACCTGCCTGGATACAAATTTTACTGGAAAAGATTATTCAGCATTATGGTATTAAAAACATTCATGAGATTTGGCCCAATTTATCAATATATGTTCATGGTGGAGTATCGTTAGGGCCATATAAGGCAGGATTTAAGAAGTTATTTGGAAAGCAGATACATTATATTGAAACGTACCTGGCCTCTGAAGGCTTTTTTGCCTTTCAGGCGCTCCCCAATAGAGAATCCATGCGACTGGTTTTAAACAATGGAATATTCTACGAGTTTATACCTTTTAATGAGCACAATTTTGATTCTTCAGGGAAATTGCGGGAAAACCATGAAGCATTAATGATCGACCAGGTGGCTGAAGGTGTTGAATATGCGCTACTTATTTCAACTTGTGCAGGAGCCTGGCGTTACATTATTGGTGATGTAATACGTTTTGTTTCAAAGGAAGATTCTGAAATTATTATTACAGGTCGTACAAAGCATTTTCTCAGCCTTTGCGGGGAGCATTTGTCAGTCGACAACATGACAAAAGCAGTTTCTATTGTATCAGATCAACTGAACATTCTTATTAAAGAATTTACAGTTGCTGGAAATGCTTATGAAAGTTTATTTGCACATCACTGGTACATTGGAACAGATGATGAAGTAGATGCGAAAAAATTAAAAGAACGAATAGATCAGGTATTAAAGGAGCTGAATGATGACTACAAAGTAGAAAGATCAGCTGCACTAAAGGAAATATTCGTTGACATTGTTCCCACAAAGTATTTTTACAGGTGGTTAAAAAAACAAGGTAAGGAGGGAGGCCAGACAAAATTTCCCCGTGTTATTAAAGACAGGCAATTGGAAAGTTGGAATGAATTCCTTAGTGGAACTTCGGTCTATGTTAATCCTGAAGAATATTAGCCATGAAGGTTGATTTCAGGCCCATCCAGAATATAAAGAAAACGATTGCCCAACGCAGGTAAATCTGGTAAAAGTCTGTTGTATCCTCATATCGTGTTTCTTTGATTTCAGCTTTTTCATACTGATCGATAAGATCAAATACATTTTGCAGAGCTTCGTTATCTGATACACGGTAAAATTCGCCTTCTCCAATTTTTGCTATTTCACGAAGGGTAGTTTCGTCCATCGTGTTTTCAACGTACCTTGGCCGACCAAAAAAGTCTTTTCCAAAAGGAACCCTTCCTTCTTTACCCACCGCTATTGTATATATTTTAATCCCGTAAGCGTTTGCAAGTTTGGCAGCCGTAATCGGATCGATGTTTCCGGCGGTATTGTCTCCATCGCTGAGTAATATCAGGACCTTGGATTTTGATTCTGAGTCACGCATTCTATTGGTGCCTACAGCAAGAGCACTCCCAATTGCGGTTCCCCGATTTTCAATCATGTCAAAGTTAATATCCTTTATATGTGCTTTTAATAGATCATAGTCCGTTGTTAAAGGAGACAATGAATAGGCATCACCAGAAAATATTACCATACCGATTCGATCCTGAAATCTTCCACCTATAAAGTTAAGTGCAACCTGTTTTGCAGCTTCGAGGCGGTTTGGTTTGAAATCTTCTATCTGCATCGACTCCGAAATATCTACGACTAACATAATATCAATTCCTTCGGTCCATTGGTCCACCATCTCGTTCGTTTTCTGGGGCCTGGCAAGAGCAAGTATTATAAAAAGTGTTGCCAGAATGAAAAAGAATGGTGGAACATAACGTAGCAGCACTGTGGGATGCCACCGAATTTCATTTTTCGGAAGAGCAATGTCCAGTTTTTGACTAAATCGCGACTGTACATAATTTTTTATAAGAAACAGTATCGGAATTAATATTAGCAAGTAAAGCAAATATTGGTTTTGCCAATCAAATCCTGAAAGTGTTGAATACCTGAACCAATTAAACGAAACCCAGGATTCACCTACCATTGATGCATCATCCATTTCGCACCTCCATCATCTTTGAATTGAAACTATTTTCTGAGGCACTTCTCAGGTAGTAAAAACTATCAACAAGTTTTTTATCTGTCAATCCACCATAAATAGCCTTGTCGATACACACGAGAGCATTATTCAATTGATTGTCTTTATATATTAATTTGATCTCCCTGGTAGTAAGTTTGGTATAGGGCTTTTGATTTAATTTCTCCATGTATAATTTCCAGTCATCAATGAGGTGTTCTATGGGTTTAATTTTGGATCCAACAGATTCTTCGGCTGCATGAATTTCGATATTGAATTTTTCCATAAACTTCCTATGCAATCGGCTCAATTTGTAAATCATATATCGTTTTTTAACCTTTTTGCCAAAGGTGAAAAACAATATTAAACCAATGAGGATTGCGACTGTTACCCCTACAATAAAATAGGGGTAATTAAAATTGAGATGTACGTTCGAATAGGCAGTGTTTGCAAGTAACTCTATTGAATCGGGAATGGATTGAACTACCTGTTGAAGTACAATTGAATCGTTTCCACCGAATACCCTAACGCTGTCTCCGTCAGTAACCATAAAAAGGGGAAGATTTAAGCGCTGAACAGTATCCAGTTCAAAAGTAGTTAAAAAATACACTGCACTATCTAAGCTGAACAGGGAGTCGGATTTTGTAGGGTAAGAAATTTTTCTAACTAACTCAAAAGGGTCGAAATTATATAGTGAATCAGGGAAAACAACATCCTTTGTTTTTAAATACCGTATCGAAAGTGAATATGCTACTTCTTCCCCTAATTTTATACTGTCTTTGCTAAAAGATGCGTCAGGTTGTGCAATTTGTCCTTTCACCGTAATAGATAAAAACAAAAGCAGTCCGATATAGTAAATTTTGTCAGGCACGTTTTACTGTTTTGTTTCGAACTTTAAACAACCTGATCAATTTGGGCACGTAGTTTTCATCAGTATCAATGGATAAGAAGTTTATCTGAAATTTCCTGCACAGGTGTACAAGGTCTTCCTTGCTTTCAAAATAAGTTTTGTTAAGCTGGTTTTTGAAATAAGAAGAAGATGTGTTTACCCATGTTGTCTTTTTGTTTTCCCGATCAAACACAGGTATGATACCAAGATTAGGGATGTCTTTTTCCCTTTTGTCATTAATCTGGATTACCACAACATCATGTCTTTTTCCTAATGCTTTCAGATTTTGAGTATAACCTTCATCAATAAAATCGGAAATAATAAAAATCACGCTTCTCTTTTTTATTGCGTTCAACGTGTATGATATTGCTTTCCCAATATCGGTTTTTGATGATTTTGGTTTCAAATCATACATTCCGTTGATAATCTCATACAGTTGAACGTTTCCTTTTCCAGGTTTAATAAACCGTTCTTTTTGATCAGAAAAGCAGATCAGGCCAACTTTACTGGATTCTTTCAAGGCTACAAGCGAAAGAACACCACAAATTTCTTTTGAAGTATCAAGTTTATTATGACTGGGGTTTCCTATTTCTTGCGAACCACTGACATCCAGAAGGAAAAATACAGTTTGTTCTTTGGTCTCAATAAAGGTTTTTACGAATGTACCGTGGCCTTTTGCAGTTACATTCCAGTCAATGGTACGTACGTCATCACCGTACTGGTAAATCCTTACGTCATCAAATTCCATACCTGACCCTTTGAAAATGGAATGAAAGTCTCCCTGCATTTGAGAATTAATCGCTTTTCTGATTTTTATCTCATATTTTCTTATTTTTTTTACAATCGCCTTCATTCAATCCTACCACAAAAAAATTTAAGCTTTAAATTTATTACAAAAAGGAATATTTTTGAGGCGTGAAAAGAATTATTTGGATCTTAATTTTATCAACGGTGATATCGTGCAGCAAACACGATGAATTACCAGATGGGTATTTGAGTGAACAGGATATGATAGGGTTTCTTATTGACCTGCATGTACTTCAAGCTCAAATTCAGAATCTCAGGCTACCAAACGACTCCGCCGAGTTCACATTTATGGTTATAGAAAAAGAGATGTTTGATGAGTATGGATATCGTGATTCCCTCTTTTATGATAGCTATAGCTGGTATCTGGAGCATCCCGAACAAATGCATTCCATCTACACCGCGGTTGTAGATTCACTAACACTTCGGCAAAGTCTGATTCGAAAATCTAATGAGTAAATAAATTGCATGCTTTATCCCAAAACAATCGAAAGAAAGATTGGTTTTGATACAATCCGTTCAATACTTCTCGAAAGCTGCCAGTTTGAAGAAGGGAAAAGATATGTGAGTGAAATGCACTTTTCACATGACTATCATAAAGTAAGTAAACGATTGGAGCAAACGTGTGAAATGCTTCAGCTTATTCAACTTGGCGAAATTATTATCCCCCATTGTATCGATTCCAGAAAACATCTAAAAAATATTCGTGTTAAGGGCTCATTTTTGGAACCAGATGAAATCCTGGACATTGTTGAGGCCCTATTTTCAGCGGAAGGAATCAGTAATAAAATTTCAAATCAAACTGAACCATTTCTACAATTGAAAGTATTGAGTGGTATGGTGTATTTTGACAGATCGATACCCGTGCGTATCAAAGAAAAATTTGATGGGAAAGGGAATTTGAAAGATAATGCGAGTTCAGATTTGAGGCGAATCCGGTTAGATAAAAAGAAAGTTTCAGGTAAAATCCGAAACTCGCTTGATCTTGTTTTCAGGGAAGCCAAAACAAAAGGTTTCGTACCGGAAAACAGCAATCCAACCTTCAGGGATGGCCGGTTTGTAATTCCAGTGATCGCTTCTCATAAGCGCAGGGTTAAGGGTTTTGTACATGATGAATCCGCCACCGGGCATACAGTATATATTGAGCCATCTGAAGTTTTAGAAGCCAATAATGCAATTGTAGAATTAGGATATGCCGAAAAACGTGAAGAGATAAAAATATTAAAAAAACTGTTTGAGTTAATTCGAAATGATTCTGAATCAATCGACAGTGCTTTCCAATATCTGGGATTGATAGATTTTATTTTGGCCAAAGCAAGCCTGGCTCAAAAAATTGGTGCTGTTATGCCTTTGGTTACCCATGATAATGTATTTGAACTAAAAAATGCCCGACACCCGATACTGTACCTCGGACACTTGAAGGAAAAGAAGAAAGTGGTCCCGTTAAATATAAAAATGGATGAAAAAGATCGTGTATTTCTAATTTCAGGACCTAATGCAGGAGGGAAATCCGTTTGCCTTAAAACCGTAGGTTTGATCCAATACATGCTACAATGTGGTTTATTGCCTTCAGTACATCCAGACTCCAGGATGGGATTGTTTAAGGACATATTTGTTGATATTGGTGATGAACAATCTATTGAAAATGATTTGAGCACATATAGTTCTCATTTAGAGAATATGAGGGTTTTCATATCAAAGTCTGGTAAAGATTCCCTCATTTTGATTGATGAATTTGGTACGGGAACAGATCCTCAATTTGGAGGTGCTATTGCGGAAGCAATACTGGAAGAATTACTAAATAATAATTGTTTTGGTGTTATTACTACCCACTATGGCAACCTCAAGGAGTTCGCCCAGGGGAGTGATGGAATTAAAAATGGTGCCATGCAATTCGATCTTGGGAAACTGGAACCCTTGTATATTCTCGAGCCAGATAAGCCCGGTAGTTCTTTTGCATTGGAGGTGGCGAATAAAATTGGACTTTCTAAAAGAGTACTGGAAAGAGCACGCACCATTGCAGGGGTTGACAGTGTGGAAGTTGAGAACCTGATTAATAAACTTACGGAACAGGAGAGAGTATTATCGGCTAAACTTCATTCGGCAACGGAACAGGAAAAATATTTACAAAAGTCACAGGATAAATACGACTCACTTCAAAGTGATCTTGAAGAGGAATCGGAAAGCATTATCCAAAAGGCAAGAATAGAAGCATCAGAAATACTGAGTGTTACCAATAAGAAAATTGAAAAAACTATTCGGCACATAAAGGAAAACAGGGCTCAAAAAACAGAAACGAACAGAGTGAGGGAAGGACTGGCGAAGTTTAAAAAGTCAATTAAACCCTCAATACAAAAGAAAGGCATAAAAAATGATGAAATAGAATTCCTGGCAGGTGCAATCAAAAATGGGGACGATGTGTTGGTTAATGATTCGCAGCTGGTGGGTGAAGTCGTTGAAATAAAAGGAAACAGTGCCCGTATTCTCGTGGGTAATCTTCAATTACAGGTAAAAGTAAATCAGTTAAGAAAGATTAAAAGATCAGATACTGCTACTTCATTTTCGGTAAAAAAATCTTCCTCACAAAACATAGATCTGACCGAAAAAAGAAGGAATTTTTCTGAATTACTTGATATCAGGGGTAAGAGGAGTAATGAAGTTCAGGAGTTAATTGACCGGTTCATTGATAATGCGCTTCTTCTTGGATTCCATGATTTAAGAGTTTTACATGGGAAAGGTGATGGAGTATTGAGAAAAATGGTAAGAGAACAACTCAATTCTTTATCGCAGGTTGTGCGTGTAGAAGATGAGCATATTGAACACGGTGGAGCGGGTATTACAGTGGTTTCACTAAAAAATTGAATAAAAAAAGGGAAGCTATATCAACTTCCCTTACTGTTTTGTATGATATACTTTATTTCGCTACCATTTTAAAAATCCAGTTGCCTTCAATGGACTCTACTCTTCCACTTTTCTGGGGTTTCGATAGCAAATAATCAAAACTCAAAGTGAGATTTGATTCTGTTATATTATCAATGTTCATCCTAATGCCATCACTACGTATCA
>CAZONK010000045.1:0-17409 GCA_964581095.1 uncultured Roseivirgaceae bacterium | reverse complement strand
CTATTATGATAACATTTTCGCTCAAAAATGAATTGAAACATCTGGAGTAGAGCTCCTGATTTATTAATCCGAAATACTCTTAATTTTTTCCAGACCGGCTTTTGCTTTATTATCTATACTGTTTTTATAGGGGTGGCTTTTGTAGGAAAGGCATAGCTTAAAATAGTCTTTGGAGATTTCAAGTTCTTCTTTTGCAAAATAGATATATCCAAGTTGCAAGGCAGCATTAGGGGCAAAGTACCATTCAGAATCACCGGTTTTATTGATAGTGATAATATAACTTGTCACGGCATTTTTAATGTCATTGGTTTTGTGGTACAGGCGCGCCTGCCGATAATGATACTCAACAAAGTCTTTTTTAACTGCAAACTTTCCTGGGTCTATACTCGCAATAATATTGAAAGCATCTTCATAATATCCACCATCTGTGAAAAGTCTTAATTTCATAATTTCTGGATGAGGAAGGGGCTGAGAAAGGGCGTATGCAGCGTATTTGTCCGATTCTATAATTGTACTGCCTGATACTTTTGCTTTTTCAAAATTATTTGCTGCTAATGTTTCATTTCCCAGAAGCCAGTTACAGATTCCTAGTTTGTAATGTGCATCTTTTATATTGTTTTTACCATTGTATTTATCCAGAAATTCTTCAAAATGGTTTGTTGCCTCTGCATAATCACCTTTTTCCATTAAAACGGATCCTTTCATGAATTCGGAATAGGGGAATGGCTGGGCTTGCTGTGATGGATTGAAATTATTCAGGACATGATAAGCGCTATCGCTTTGTGAATTTTTAATAAGTAATGATGCCTGAGCAAAATTTACAAGTTGGTTTGATTGTAAGATGGATTGATAGGACTTTAGAACCTGAAGGCCTCGGTTGCTTTCCTGAAGCAAGTATGAGTATATAAAAGCCAGTATAACATCATTTTCTATTTTGTAAATTGAGTTGGATTGAGAAAATTCTGAAAGTTCATTTAAACCCTTTTCAATTGTACCATCAAATCCAAGCAGCTGCAGAAGCCATTGATGTCGCTCGGGTGCCGATCCAATAATAATATGTTGAAGACCAAGGCTCTTTTTGTTCAGTAAAAAATCCGGATAGTTGCTAACATTTTTTTTGGTTGCCCTGTATGCTTGTCTGAAATTCCATGCGGCAGAAAGTTCATGGCCAAATTTGAGTTCTAAGAATGTGAGATGGATTTTGATTTCAGATAAAAAAAAATTTTGATAAGGGTTTGGTGGCCCACTTTCAATCAACTCAATACGGGTTTCTGTTATTGCCTCAAAAGCTTCTAATTCAGATTCTTTTTCTGTTAAAAATAATTGCAGTGCATCATTTAAATGCTGTAAATAGATTTTACCATAGTGTGTATCAGTATACTTATCGAGCAATTGTCGGCTCAATCCAAATTCAAAAAACAGTGTATGATTATAGGCAGTTTCTAATGATTTGTCAAGTTTCCAGGGATCTGGTTGCTTGGAGATGCAATTTATTGCTGAGAAGTAAAACCACAAAAAAAGGCAGGATGTTAGACCTGCCTTTTTTAATAATTTTATAGGAGTGAATTTATTCAATCCGTTTTTGTTAGACTTTTTTCTTTCGACGTATAGTTCTTTTGGGTTTTTCTACAACCACCACTTCATCAACATCCGCAAGGATCCTGCCACAATTTTCACAGACGATAAGTTTTTTCTTTTCTCTAATCTCTACCTGCCGCTGTGGCGGAACGATGGCAAAACATCCTCCACAAGCAGCGCGCTTTACATTTACTACTGCCAGCTTGTTTCGGGCATTCAGTCTTATTTTTTCATATGAATTATATAACCTGCTTTCAACTTTCTTTACGGCCCTGCCACGGTCTTTTGAAAGTTTTGCCTCCTCCTCCTTATTTTCACCGGTTAGTACATCAAGTTCTTTCTTTTTATTATCCAGGTCCTTCTGTCGTTCGTTGCAAATTCCCTCAGTTTCCTCGATTTCTTCTTTCTTCAGAATGATTTTTTCTTCAGCCTCTTTGATCCTCTTTTCGGAAATCTGAATTTCAAGGGATTGAAGTTCCACTTCTTTTGACAAGGCATCAAACTCCCTGTTGTTTCGAACATTGTTCTGTTGTTCCCCGTATTTGAGGATTAGTTTTTCTGAATCCTTTATACTATTTTTTTTATTTGATATCTCTTGTTCCAGTTCCTGGAGATCGTTTTTGTAGTTTTCGATCCTGGTCAGGTAACCTGCTAGCTCATCTTCAAGGTCGCCTACTTCTTCTGGCAATGCACCGCGAACTTTAAATATTTCTGCAAGTTTTGAGTCAATTGTTTGGAGTTTTACGAGTGCTTCGAGGGTTTGAGGTATAGTGCTTTCCATCTAAGAATTTAAAAATAATCGATCGGATTTGTGTTAGTTTCTGATAAATTGACTGCAAAAGTAGTAAAATTATTTGTTAATAAATTACCTAGCAAATCTTTTGTATGAACCTCACTTTCATAATGGCCAATATCAACAATCAATAATTCGTTTTCACCATCAAAAAAATCATGATATTTAATATCACCGGTAAGAAATGCATCAGCTCCGGAATCGCGCGCTTTATTAATTAGAAATGACCCCGATCCTCCACATAATGTCACTTTTTTGATTTTATCGGGTCCTTTTTTTGTGTATTTAATTGTACCGGTGTTCAATTTGCATTTTACATGTGATAAAAATTCCATTTTTCCCATTGTATTTTTTAAAGTTCCTATCATACCCGAGCCGGTATCTTGATTATCGTTCGAAAGAGGAGTAACAAAATAAGCTACTTCATCATAAGGATGTGATTTTGCGAATGCACTTTTAATATCATTCCATTTATGTGTTTCAAAAATAACTTCCGTTCTTACTTCATTGACCTGTTCGTGCACACCTTTTTTACCAATTGAAGGATTGGAAAGTTCATTTGGTGTAAATTCACCTTTACCCTTAACACTAAAGCTACACTCACTGTAATTACCAATATTTCCCCCACCTGCGTTATGGATCGATTTCAGCACTTCACTTTTATTTTCTTCAGGAATAAAAATTACAAGTTTACTTAGGTTGTTATTTTTCGGTTGAAGAATTCTGAGATCAGAAAGTTCAAGAAGATCACATATACGCTTATTTACACCCATTCTAATGTTGTCGAGGTTAGTATGAATAGCATAAATTCCAATATTGTTCCGGATTGCTTTGATGATTACACGTTCCACATAATTATTTCCTGTGATCTTCTTAAGCCCTTTAAAAATAATCGGATGATGTGCAATTACCAGGTTGCAGTTTTTTCTAATTGCCTCGTCTATTATTTCTTCGGTTGAATCCAAACAAACCAGCACTCCCGTAACTGCATCACTAAAATCACCCGTAATCAATCCTGCATTATCGTAACTTTCCTGCAACGAAGGAGGCGCAATGGAATCGAGAAATTCTGTTACATCTTTGATTGTAGACATGTTGCTTTTTTTACTAATATAAGATATAATAAAAGGAATGAATATGTGGATTGGTATTTCAATATCTATCTTAATTAATACATCTTTGCTGAAAATGTTCGCATGCTAATCAGGATCGTTCTATTTCCTTTTTCTTTTCTTTATGGTTTGATTGTAAGGTTTAGAAACCATCTTTATAATATTGGTTATTCAAGGTCATTCAAATTTGATATTCCCGTAATTGTAGTGGGAAACTTATCAGTTGGCGGGTCAGGTAAAACTCCAGTGGTTGAATACCTTGTTGAACTACTAAAACATGAATATCAGCCGGCAATACTGAGCAGGGGATATGGAAGAGCAACAAAAGGATTCAGGATTGCTGAAAATATTGATACTTCAAGAACAATTGGGGATGAGCCCATGCAATTCCATTCAAAATGGAATGGGGGGATACCTGTAGTTGTGGATGAAAACAGGGTAGAGGCGATTCCAAAAATCTTATTCGAACGTCCCGATACAAACATAATTCTGATGGATGATGGATATCAGCATCGCAGTATTACACCGGGCTTGGCGCTATTATTAACTCCTTTTTCCAAACCATTCTATGAAGATTACCTGCTTCCCGGTGGTCGATTGCGTGAACCCAGGGATGAGGCAAGTAGGGCAGATGTAGTAATTGTAACGAAATGCAATGATGAGTTGCCGGAAGGAGATAGGGAATACATTAAAAATAAAATTTCTGGGTACACTAATAATGATACACCAGTATTTTTTAGCTCTATTCAATATGGTGTTCCAATTTGTCTTTTTAAAGGAGATAATGATGATTTCGGTAATCCAACAGGTGTAATATTATTAACAGGAATAGCCAACCCGAAACCATTAAAGGAATACGTAAGTAGTCGCTGGAACCTCATAGAAGAATTATCTTATCGTGATCATTATAACTATAAACTTGTCGATTTAAAATCCATCTACAATGGTTATCTGAAATTTGATAATGAAAACCTTGTTATCCTTACTACTGAAAAAGATGCGATGCGGTTGAAGATATCAGATTCTGAAGGACTGCTAAATAGAATTCCGATTTTCTATGTTCCAATAAAGGTGAATTTCATAAAAGATGGCGCGGAATTTGATCAATTGATTCTTCAGTCAGTTAAATCAAATTAAAATCCTTCGGCTTCATTAATTTTGCATGTGTTTTTTCGGAAAATAATACCGTTCATATTCTTGTCAGTGGTTTGTCTTGGTAATGAAGGATTCGGACAAATTCTTGATGATACAACCAAAATAAATTTTGGACCTTTATCAACACGTTTTCTTACTGAGTCAGATTTAAGGTTCAATAATCCTAATTTCCAAAACCTGGATACAACCATTTACAGCACATATAAAAAAAGTAAACCGGAGCAATCCAATTTCTATACTGAAAACCTGGGTGTAGAGGGAACACCAAATAGATATTTGTTTAATGAACTTCCGGAAAATATTGGAGTAGATCCCGGATTTAGTAGTTTCCAACCCTTTTTCAAAAAACCCGAGGATTTCAGGTATTACAATACAAGATCACCTTACAGCCGGTTATCCTTGTTTTTGGGTGGTGGCAACAGGTCCATTACCGATGTAGAGTTTTCAAGAAGCGATAGTATAATGTTTAATATAGGTTTTTCCTTCAAGAAATGGTCAATTGATAAGCAACAGGGTAAGACAAGTCGCGGCGATAAAATATCTGAATCAACACAATACGATGTTTATACTCACATTCGGAGTAAGAACCTTCGTTATCAATTGATGGCAAATGTGTCACGCACACGTCATATATATAAGGCAAACGGTGGAGTGGATGTATCTGATACCACATTGCTTCTTGAAATTTATGATAATGATGTACCGGTGAAATTAAATGCTGCCCGAAGTGATGAATTGAGAACCAACCTTCATCTTTATCACCAATACTCCATTCGTGATTTTCTTGAAGTTTATAACAGCCTGGATAAATACAGGCAGCGCAATGAATTTATCGATGATCTGACAATTGATGGTTTGTTTTATGATCGTTTTTATATTTCTGAAACAGAAACCAATGATAGTACGAATTATGAATATTTTCAATATGAGTTTGGTCTGAAAGGAAGTAATCGATCCTGGTTTTACAATTTTTACTGGAAGGCCAAGGATTATGATTTTTATTACAAATACCATGACCTGGATACCCTGGGGTTTGATTCATTAGTACAGAATCCGTCCGGTCAGGAAAAATATGTCGGGTTTGATCTTTCACTTTCATTGCCCTGGGGACACCTCATTTCTGGTGGAATGCAGTATATGGATGACGATGGGGTACAACTATACGACGATAGTAATGTCAGCTATATTTCGCTCATTGGGAAACACCTTGATCTGACATATAAACAAGCAGAGTTCAAACCTACATTTTTACAACAGGCTTATCTTGGAAATCATAGTGCATGGATAAATAATTTTGGTTCCGTATTTTCGCAAACTTTCAGAGGAAGACTGATGTTTCAGCTAGGTCCCGCTTTTCTATCACCGACTTTCCGTTACGATAAAATCAAGGATTTTATTTACTTCAATGAACAAAAGGTGCCTGCCCAGGCTACTGAAAAACTATATATAACTTCTCCGGGATTCCAATTTAGATTCGGCTTCCTTAAACACTTTACTTACGAAGCAAATGTGGTGTATTCTAAAATAGAAGGCGATACCACACTTTTAAAACAAATACCTAACTGGTTTATAAACTCGCGGGCCTATTACAACAATATTTTTTTTGATCGAAACCTGGAAATAAATGTAGGGCTGGATGTGCATTACAAAGCCCCCTATTTTGGAGATGATTTCGCGCCGGATGTACAGCAGTTTTTTTTACAACGTGAGACAGTTGTGGGTGACTATCCAATAGTAACTTTCTTTTTCGATTTCAAAATAAATCGTGCAAATTTATATGTAAAAATGGGTAACTTGTGGACCATGGTTTCAAGGATAGAAGGGTACCAGGTAGCACCGGATTATCCGGGCTTACCCCCAATATTTGATTTTGGTTTTAACTGGAGATTTTTTGATTGATGGCAACTAAGAAATTTACACTTGGCCTTAATCTCCCCACAGATCCTCGCTGGGTAAATATTGCAGAAAAATCAATAGATGAAATATTAATTGACCACGCTTACTGCGAGCAAAAAGCTGCATCTTCCTGCATTTCATTGATCCTCCAGTTTCCAGAACATACCGAGCTTGTTGAAATGGTAACTCCTGTTGTTGCCGAAGAATGGGCACATTTTGAACGTGTACTGAAGAAACTAAATGAACGAGGATTTTCTCTTGGAAGACAACGCACAGATGAATATGTTAAAGAATTAAATAATAGATCAAGAAAAGGTGGAAGTCGGATTGAACAATTGGTTGAAAAACTTTTGATTAATGCATTGATTGAAGCCAGGAGTTGTGAGCGTTTTAAATTACTCTCCGAAAATCTTGTAGATCCTGATTTGAAATCATTTTATTATGAACTAATGATTGCAGAAGCAGGACATTATCGGAATTTTCTTGATCTTGCAAAAAAATACATGGATGAAGATAAAGTCATGAAGCGATGGAACGAATTGTTGAGGGAAGAGGCGGACATAATGAAAAATCTTGAAATCCGGGCAGACAGAATGCATTAATTTAAATATGTAATATGAAACGACCATGAATTTTTTTAATCAAAAAATACACACAGGTGGATGATTAAAACAAATTCGTGGGAGTTCCTGAATGTATTACAAATTTTTTGCAGATTTTCTGCAAAACAAAAAATTTTAAACAGATGAAATCAATTAAAAATTTCCCAACCACAATTTTCACACTATTATTTTTACTACCATTTGTTGCGAATGCTCAGTCATTTGAAGGGAAGGTAACTTTTGGCATTACCTATGATTTACCTGCTGACCAACAGCAAATGGCCAGTATGATGCCTACAGAAAATATCTTATTAATTAAAAACCAACTGACAAGAATGGATCAAAACACTATGGGTATTCAGTCAACAATGATCCATGATAATGAAAATGGAATGACAACAGTTCTTATGGATATACAGGGGAAGAAATATAAAATGACCGCGAGTGATAAAGATAATCAGAGTGATTTTGAAATTGAATACCTCAGTGAAACCAAAGATATACTTGGATACTCCTGTAAAAAGGCCCTGATTAAAATGGGAGATGATTTAGGTGAAACAATTATCTACTATACTAATGAACTCCCTTCTCCGAAAATGAAAGGAATGGAAAAGCTGGATGGGTTTCCACTGGAATATATGATTAGTTCACAGGGTATGAAAATTCATTATTTAACTAAGGAGGTAAAAGAAGAACCTGTTGCTGACTCAATGTTTGCTATCCCTGAAGGCTATGAGGAAATGCCTGCAAATCTCATGCAGATGTTTGGAAACTAGCCAATAGAATAATGACATGTTGAAGGGAAACAACCGTCGTAATTTTTTAAGAAACATTGCCCTGGGTTCATTGGGTGTAATGTGGGCTGATAATCTAATTGCAGATCCTTTTCGGCTGCTTCTGAATGATTATTCCCCCCTGGTGCCTGTAAAAATTATGGGGAAAGTAGCATCATCGGGTAAGGGGATTGGGGGAGTTCTTATTTCTGATGGCCTGAATGTAACTCAAACAGGGGTGAATGGAGAATATGAATTGATATCTTCTTCAGAGAGGCCCTTTGTATGGATCACTATTCCATCGGGTCACCAAATACCGGTGCGATCAAATAATGTAAGTAGTTTCTATAGATCCCTGGTGGCCGGGAAAACCGAGTTTAATTTTACGTGGAACCTTGATAAGATGGAGGAAGACGATTCTCATCATGGATTTTTACTGGTTTCCGACCCACAAACTGAGAACGCTGATGATATGCTCCGCTATCAATCTGAGACAATTCCCGATATCATTGAATCGGTAAATCACAACAATGTCCCACTGTTTAACCTATCCTGTGGAGATATCATGTGGGATAACCTTGAACTTTATAAAGATTTTGAAAAAGGCCTTAACAAAGTAGGTTTGCCAGGATTTCAGGTGGTTGGCAATCATGACCTCGATAAAGCATCAAACGATGTTGCTTCTGTGGAAACCTTTATGAGTTTATTCGGGCCAAACTATTACTCATTTAACAGGGGTGAAGTTCACTATGTTGTTCTTGACGATGTGTACTGGCATGGAACAGGGTACTTGGGATACCTCGACGAAATCCAGTTGAAATGGCTCGAAAATGATCTGGCATTTATTGAAAAGGGTAGGAGGGTGATTGTATTTACTCATATTCCGGTTTATAACCTTGCGCACGTTCGAAATGGAAGTCCCGTACCCCGGAATAGGGTAGTGGTTGCAAACAGGGATCGACTTTACAGGATTTTGGAAAAGCATGATGTACATATAATAACCGGCCATACACATGTAAATGATCATTTTAGTGATGGTGGTGCAACACACCACAATTGTGGCACCGCTTGCGGAGCCTGGTGGACAGCAGATATTTGTAGCGATGGAACACCAAATGGTTATGTTGTTTATGATATAAAAGGGACTGAAATTAGGAGAAAATACAAATCAACCAGGAAAGCCACAGACCATCAGATGCGATTATATGAGAAGGGTGTTGGTGATGAAAGAAAGGTAATTGCAAATGTTTGGGATGCAGATTCAAATTGGAAAATAAACATTTATGAAGATGGGATTCAAGCGGGAAGGATGAGACAATTCACCGGTCTGGATCCAAAAGCTGAATTATTGTTTAGTGGTGGAGATAAGCCATCAAAACGCAGTTGGGTGGAACCATCCATGACATCGCACTTATTTAGCTTCCGAATAGCTACAAAAACATCAAAAGTCATTATTGAAGCAATTGATAGTTCTGGGAATATTTACAAAGAAGGACTGATTACCACAATGTAAATCAATAACATCAGAATTGGTGAGGTGTTTCAGATTCCGAAATTACCCCAATCCAGTCATCCCGGACAGGGAGCGGGAGCGGACCTGCCTGCGTGCCAAACACTTCGTCAGGCAGGCTGATCCAGGGTCTGCTTTATAGCCTAACTTGTCAGAAATTATTTTGACGGTTTGTAAAACAGCGATGCAGTTTAGGTGATAAAATGCAGGCAGGACCAGGATCACTATTTTATAGCATTTAGTTTATAAACACACAGCGGTTCTTTTTTCCCTTTCACTATTTGTGGGGCAATTTTTTCAACTTTTACGATTTTTTCCACTTTGTTGTGCACGCTCTCGCTTATGTAAATAGTATTTGACAGGTTTTTTGTTAGCATCTCAATCCGTTTTCCAGTATTAACGGTATCTCCGGTAACGCTATAGTTAATCCGATCTTCAGATCCAATATTTCCTGTTATCACTTCTCCGGCATTGATCCCAATTCCCATTGGTGGCTTCTTTCCGCTTGCTTCATGAAGAAGAGGTAGGCTTTCCATCATTTCCAAAGCACAATAAACGGCATTCTTTTCATTATCAGGAAATTCAAGTGGAGCACCAAATGTTGCAAATATTTCGTCACCAACAAACTGCATAACATTCCCGTTGTGTTTTTTAATTATATCCGACATGATGGAATAATAGCTATTCAGGAACGAGACTACTTCATTTGGTTCCATCGCTTCGCTCATAGGTGTAAAACCCCTTAGATCACTAAAAAGTACCGTTACATATTTTGCTTCACCCTCAAATATGCTCGAATCACTTCGTTCCAAAGTCTGTTTTACAATTACTTCCGGAACATACTTCTGAAACAGTTTTAGGACTTGGTCCTGTTCGGTAACTTTTTGCTGAAACTGATAGATGAGTTCTTTGTTTTTTATCTGGAGTGAATAAAGTTCCCGGGCATTTTCAATGGTCATCTTTAACTCCACTTCATCCCATGGCTTGGTTATATAGCGGAATACCTGTCCGTTGTTGATGGCATTAATGATGGCTTCTACGTCGCTATAACCGGTGAGGATTATACGAATTACCTCCGGAAACTCAGGTACAATTTTTTCCAGTAATTCAACACCGGTCATTTCAGGCATACGCTGATCTGTTATGATCAGGCCAATTTCATGTTTCCGAAGTAACTTCAGCGCTTCTTTTCCGCTGCTTGCGGTCAGGATATCATATTCTTTCCGAAAAGTGGCTTTAAAAGCAACCAGGTTATACCCTTCGTCATCAACGAATAAAATTTTGTAATCCTTAGCCATTTATGCCCTAAAGTTGGCGAACTGGGAGTGAAATTACAAATGTTGTCCCTTTTCCAATTTTACTTTTTACTTCAATGGAACCTCCGTGGTCCTCGATAATACCGTAAGTGATTGATAGGCCCAATCCCGTACCGATCCCCACGTCCTTAGTGGTAAAGAATGGTTCAAAGATACGCTTTGCTGTTTCTTTTGTCATTCCTGAGCCTGAATCTGTAATCTCAATTAAAACATGTTTATTATCTTTTAACCAGGTTCTAACTTTTATCTTACCTTTTTTATCAATCGCCTGAATAGCATTTGAAATTATGTTCATAAATACCTGGTTCACTTTGCCCGGCAGGCATTCAATTAGCGGTAAATCGCCATAATTTTTTTCTACGGTTATCAATCCCTTCAGTTTACTTTTTAATAACATGAAAGTTGAATCCAGGCCATCATGGATATTTATATTTTTAAATGTGTTTTCATCCATTCTTGAGAAATTTCTCAGGCCTAGCACGATATTTTTTGTTCGTTTTGCACCTTCTTCAATGCTCTCAAGTAATTCGCCCATTTCAGTAAATAAAAACTTCACTTCTTTTTCTTCAACTTTACTATTTTTTGCAGATCCGTTCTTTAATCTGTCGTACAGTATTTCACGAATCTCACCAAAGTCACGCTTCAAGGGTGTGATAGTGGAGGATACAAAATTGATTGGATTGTTAATTTCATGGGCAATTCCTGCAGTGAGTTGGCCAAGGGAAGCCATTTTTTCACTTTCAATGAGCTGCTCCTGCGTATCCTTAAGCTCTTTAAGCGTTGCATTTAATTTATTGTTTTTATTCTTTAGTTCCCTTGTTCTTTTTTTAACCTCTTTTTCAAGGTTTTTTGAATAATTTTTCAGGACATCTTCAGATTTTATTTGCTCAGATATATCCCTGATAATTGTTGTGAAGAACAACTCATTATCAATTTCCTGCCGGGAGATGGATGCATCAATCGGAAAGGGGGTTCCATTAGACTTTACACCCAACAGGTAAGGGGCATCATTTGCAGGATCCATTCTACGGGTGGTAACCGGTGTATCATCCATACTACCATGTTCTTTTTCAAATTCATGAATACTCCCCGGAATTAATTTATTTACTGGTTCACCAAAAATTTCAAATGCATGGTGGTCAAACATTTTTTCAGCAGCAGTATTGAAAAGTACTATTCGTTGTTCGCTATCAACTGTAATGATGGCATCCATTGCTGAAGAGATAATTCCTTCGAGGCGCATTTGACTTTCAATAAGTGCATTTTCAGCATCTCTTTTTGCTGTAATGTCCCTGAAATTGGTAATTACTCCCTGGATGGTTTTATCATCTACCAAATTTCTCGAAGTACCTTCAATAAATCGAATATCTCCATTAGGAAGAACGATACGGCGGTCGAACCGGAGAGGTGTTCCTGGGTTTTTAATGATGAACTCCCAATCCTTTCGTGTTTGTTCAAGATCATCTTTATATACTAAATCAAAAATTGATTTGTTGATAATATCCGTATCTTTTATTCCAAAAACTGTGCTAATAGATGGTGAAATATAATTAGCGATACCTGCAGCATCTCTGATTGCAGTTACTTCCATTGATTTTTCAATCAAAGCACGATAGTAACTTTCTTTTGAGCGCAGTTCTTCTTGAAAGGCAATCCTTTCGGTTATATCCCTGAAGTTCACTACAATACCATCAATCTCTTTGTCTGAAAGTAGATTTCTGGCGAGTGCTTCAATATATCGCCAGTTTCCGTTACGGTGTATTGCCCTGAAGGTAAATGAATTATCAGATTTTGGATTGGAAATTAATTTCAAAAATTGAACTTTCAGGCGTAGAATATCTTTTGGATGAATGAGGTTTGCGCTGTTATTTCCTATCAGGGTTTTTTGGGGATACCCCAGGACTTTTTCGAATGATGGCGATTGGTAAGTTATTATTCCATTCGCATCCAAAATACATACAACGTCAAGAGATTGATCAATAAGGGCCTTAAATAATTTTTCTTTTTCGAGAAGAATTCGTTCGGCTTTTTGTTTTTGATCAGCCCCAATATGCTTGGAAATCATTTCACCCAAAGAAGAAGCAAAGGATCTTTCCTCAAGTTCCCATCTCCGGATTTCATCAGGGCATTCTATCCAGATAAACCCATGTAAAAACCCTTCATTCAATAGTGGAGTCACAATTACTGCACTCTTGTAGGATTTGTCCCTGTGGAATACATTTTTCAGTTCGTTTATCCGGGGTTCTTTATTTGAATCATTTATTACCAGGATTGTGTGTTCAAGGAGTGATTGATAAAACCTTGGAAATTCTTTGATGTTATAATGTTTATCAATTCTCTGATTATTTTTTTTGGCAATCGAATTGGAGGCAGATAAATGTACTTTTTTATTGTTATCAATCTCCCAGATACTTACTTGCCGCGCACGAAGGGTTTCAGAAGTTATATCGCAAAGTTTCACAAAAAATTTATCTAGCGAAAAACCAGAATCTGATTCCATTTCCGAGAGTTCAGTAAGCGCCTGTGTTTGATTTATCAGGCGTTCGATCCTTTGGTTGGTTCGAATATGCCGCTCTTTGTATTCCCCTATTTCCCGAATTGAAGCGTGAATACAGTCTTTCCCCTTGTGATTTACTTTGTCGAGAATATATTCTGTCCATACATCCTTGTTATTAATCAGGTGGAGCCATTCGAAACGCGCACTGCCCAATGTAGTTGTTTCAAGGAGCAGGTTTTCGCTCATTTTATCCGATCGCTCACCATTAGGTTGGAATTCAGGCGAGTGACTGAATGGGGAACTATGCACAAATTTGTTTGGGGCAATTGAAAAAAGTTCAACAGCTTTTTTATTGAAATGCTCTATTTCATTGTTACAGATTACAAGCCGGGAATCAGAGGATGTCTCGAACAAATGTTCAAACAGATCTTGAACAGGATTATCCATATGCGTTGCTCAGTATTTCAGGTTTTTTGTTTCTTCTTTTTTGCTGCAGGAAACAGGATGTTGTTAAGTATCAACCTGTATCCCGGAGAATTAGGGTGTATGTTTAGGTCTGTTGGTTCTTCTCCTACATGGTGCTTATAGTCTTCGGGATCATGGCCACCATAAAATGTCCAGAATCCTTTTCCATAGATGCCATGAATGTATTTTGCTTCATTTATTGATTTGTTCTCACCCATAATGACAACGTCCGGCTTCACAAGTTGCTTTTTGTAGGCTGTAGTTTGTCCCATAAAACCTTTTATGCTACGGGTATGGTTTTGAGTGAGCATGGTAGGGATGGGATCCCATTTGGCTGAAAATTCAAACAACTTGAAGTAATCATTCGCCTCGCTCAATCCCCCTCGTTCCTGTGGATTGTTATCAATACTTGAGAACTCGTATTCCAGCGGATTTCGTGATATCACAAAGTTGGTAAATGCAAATGTTCTGGAATAATCCAAAAGTTGTTGTGCACGGGGGTTCATAGGGTCTCCATCATAAATCCTACCTATTATGTCGGTACCATCTGCAGCCAGCGTGATGTCGTACGTATCTGTAGCGCTGCACATTGCAAATAAAAACCCACCTCCAGCTACATAATCTCTAATATTTTCAACAACAGCATGTTTTAATTCAGAAACTTTTGTGAACCCGTGCTTTCTTGCTGAAGCTTCAAACTCCCTCTGCTGTTGTTGGTACCACGGTACATTACCAAAGTTTCTATAGAATTTTCCGTACTGTCCTGTGAAATCTTCGTGATGAAGATGCAACCAGTCATAAGTTGGAAGTTCCTTATACATCACTTCATCATCAAAGATTACTTCGTAAGGAATTTCAGCGTAAGACAATACCAGTGTGACGGCGTCATCCCAGGGCTGTTTACTTTTTGGAGAATAAACTGCAATCTTCGGAAATTTTTCAAGACGCATAATGTCCATATTTGAGGAGGGACTTGCAATTGTTGCGATCACCTGATTAGCCTGTGCATCGCTGACTACCTCATAACTAACACCCCTTATTATCAATTCATTTTCAAACTTTTGATAATATTTAAACATGAAGCTACCACCCCGGAAATTAAGAAGCCATTCAACTTCTATTTCATTTTCAAGTACCCAGAAAGCAATTCCATAGGCTTTCAAGTGGTTGGATTGATTTTCATCCATAGGGATAAGAATACTGCTTGAACGAGTATACCCAAGAGAGAAAAGGGAAATTAGTATGATTAATAATGATTTATTCATAAGGCACATTTAAACAGGCCCCCTATCAAAATTACGTTAAATAATACAACAGGTTTTATAATTTGTATGAAAGGTTAGTTTAAACCGTTCATACAATGTAACATCCTTTCATTCAAAATAATCACAAAAAACACAATCTTTGCTTTAACTTCGATGAGAAGGTCAGCTTAAAAACTCAATTGTATGAATATTGCCACAAATATTGCTGAAGGTATCCGGTCTATACAGGCAAACTTGTTGCGATCCATCCTTACCGCGCTCATTATCGCTATAGGTATCTCATCCCTGGTGGGTATTTTAACAGCAATTGATGGCATCCAGGCTTCGATTACAGACAGTTTTTCGAACCTTGGTGTAAATTCATTTGAAATCCGATCTATTTCTACCAGGAGGGGACAACAGAAAGGTATAAAGGAAAAAGTATACCCGGTGATTACCTACAAAGAAGCCCGTAAGTTCAAAAATCTTTTTAAAGTCCCGGCGAATGTAAGCATCAGTACATGGGTTACAGGTATTGCAGAAGCAAAACGAAGATCTAAAAAGACAAATCCTAACGTGGGCCTTGTTGGCGGAAATGAGCATTATATTGTGATCGAAGGATTAAACATTGATAGAGGGCGTAATTTTTCACCCATTGAAATCCGATATGGATCTTACGTAGCAATTGTAGGAACAGAGATAGTGGATGTGCTGTTTGAAGATGATGAAGAAGCTTTGAATGGCAGTATAACTGTAGTTGGTAATAAGTACAAGATAATTGGTGTGCTTGATAAACGTGGTGCTTTGGAAGGGGGAGGAGCGGATCGACGGATCATTGTACCTGTACAAAATGCCCGGGGAGCGTCAGGCGGTCGGGTATTAAGATATACGTTGGATGTGGGAATTGAAAACCCTGTGAATATGGAGTATGCAATGAGTGAAGCCAGGGGCTTGATGCGGTCGATTCGCCGTGATCCGATCGGTGAAGACGATTCATTTGAACTTAGAAGGAGCCAATCCCTGGCCGAAGAGCTTGACGAGATTACAGGCTATCTTCGAATTGGTGGATTTGGTATTGGATTTATTACCCTTTTAGGCGCATCTATCGGTCTTATGAACATTATGATGGTTTCTGTTACGGAGAGGACAAGGGAAATTGGCATAAGAAAAGCACTGGGTGCCTCTCCGCTTAAAATAAGGCAACAGTTTCTTATTGAAGCAATTGTAGTTACATTACTTGGGGGTATTCTGGGTGTTATCATGGGAATTGGTATTGGCAATATGATATCGAATCTGATAAGTCCGGGTTCATTTGTTATACCATGGATCTGGATTTTTGTTGGTTTTGCAATATGTGTTGTGGTTGGGTTAATTTCTGGATACTATCCCGCGTACAAAGCATCAAAGGTTGACCCGATTGAATCATTACGGTTTGAGTAAGACCTCCTTTCACATCTTACTTTAGGATTCAATGGATATTTTCTGCTTAGAAACGGAACAATAGCCCGATTTCTGATCCGTAAAGCAACAAATCAGTTTTATCATCAGATGATTTTTTACCAAACTGCGCAGTGGCATAACCCATACCTTTTAATTGCTCAGCAATTGTTGGATCCTCAGCACTCAAACCCTGCCTGGAACCAGGTATTCCACTTTACTCAGGCCGGAGCGAAATACCGACTGGCCGGTAATAAATGCTGAACGACCTGCAGTGCAGCTTTGCTCAGCGTAATGGTCAGTGAACATCATTCCTTCATTAGCGATGCGGTCAATATTGGGTGTTTTATAACCCATCAAACCATTGCTGTATGCGCTGATATTTGTCATACCTATATCATCGTACAATTTGCAATTTTTTCTTCTTCATCTTAACTACATTCAAGTAATAAAAATATTGGCATGACAGTAAAGCAGTCACAATAAATTCGAAATCATTGGAGTAATAAAGTTGAAGGAAATTCCTTTAACATTAAATGATAAAAATCAGTATTTTGATTGATGTGAGCCTACTGTAGTTCGATTAATTAAGACTTTCGAGTACATGGGGTCGATCGACTGTTTTAATGCAATAAAAATTCCATCTGAATTGTCTATTCGGGATTTATGTCGGAAATTGAAATGTAATGAGAAAACGGATTTGGTTTGTCGCCTTTTTCCTGGCTTCTTTCCAGGTAGTATTTGCAGGAGAGATAACACTTGAGGGTGTTTACCTGGGTAAAAATGTATTTATTAGAAACCCATATATTTCAGAATCAAATTCATTCTGTATAACGAATATCTATGTAAATGGAGCTGAACTTTTTGATTTACCCAAATCATCAGCTATCCAGGTAGATCTTAAAGGGTTTTCGCTAAATGACCCTGTGGTGATCCGTGTGATCCATAAAGATGGCTGCCTTCCGGTTTTTATTAACCCCAGTGCCATTACAAATCAGCAGGATTTTGGATTCTTGTTTACGCAAATTGAT
>CAZONK010000044.1:10175-17678 GCA_964581095.1 uncultured Roseivirgaceae bacterium | reverse complement strand
ACGGATGGTAGCCGTATCGCCCGGTATGTAGAATCTGCATGCATATTTTGGCGTCGTGATTGTGAACCGCCGCCGTAATAATTTTATGCTTGTCCGCTGTTTTCTTGTTGGTAAGCCTTGCGCCGAATGGCTTCACCCAACCTTCCCTGTTGGGAGCGATACCGCCTGTTACTATCAATCCAACTCCTCCGGTAGCGCGTTCCCCAAAATAAGCAGCCAATCGTTGAAAGCCATTACGGGCTTCTTCGAGCCCGGTGTGCATAGAGCCCATTAAAACCCTGTTTTTCAATGTTGTGAACCCGAGATCCAGGGGTGCAAACAGGTGTGGGTACTTAGGATGTGCCATAAACAGAGTTTGTAATTAAAGATATTTTTTGAGGCCGATAATCAAACGATCAACATCTTCTTTAGTGTTAAATACATGATTGCTAAACCGTAAAGCATTGTACTTTGGTAATGATTTTACCACAATGCCATCCGATTTCAATTTGTTAAACAATTCACTCTTTGGGGTTGTAAGCGACTTGATGCTGATCAATGCAGAACGAAGGCCCGGGTCGTCCGGGCTTATTACCTGTACATTATTAAGTTGCAACAGCCTTTCATAGCAATATTGACCCAACTTGAGGGCTCTGTATTCGATTTTATCCTGACCTGCAGCAACATGCCAGTCAATCATTTCACCAAAGGCAATCTGGTGGGCTACATTTCGTGTACCTGAAGAAGCTGAGTAACTTTGGTATCCCGACGATGTGAACACAGGTTTAATCTTTTCCTGGCTTTCTTTTTTTACATACAACATGCCTGTTTCCTTAGGACCCATAATCCACTTATGGCCGCTTGAGGCAAACACATCTACCTCCAGTTTTTTCACATCAATCCGGAGCATTCCGGCTGCCTGTGCACCATCAGCAATAAAAAATATATTCCGACCTTTGATTGCCTCACTGATTTCTTCCAGCGGCATTCGCATTCCTTCAATGGTAGTTACCAGGCTAAGCATGAGTACCTTCGTTTTGTTAGTAATCCCATCTAAGACGGCATTAATAACCTGCTTTTTGTCTCTGGCGGGTAAAGGAAGTTCCATTTTTATGATTTTAGCTCCATGGTATTTGGCTGCGTACTCAAGTCCGTTTTCTCCGCCACCATGCTCATGATTTGTTGTTAATATCTCATCTCCCGGCTTTAAATCAAGCGTGGAACTCACCATACTCAACCCCTCGGTGGTATTACGTGTCAAAATCACTTCCTCCGGATCGCAATTAACAAAAGTCGCTACTTTACCCCGAACCTCCTCCATCGCTTTTCCCAGGTGACCCCAGTTATTATTTACCGGATTCAACTCAAGTTCCCGTGCTAATTCAAACTCTTTTTTCAACAGCCATCTTGGGGATGGTCCCAGGCTTCCTGTGTTCATATAAACAAGTTCCTTGTCAAGGCCGAGGGACTCACGAATATTATCAAGATCCGTATCCTGTTGTATAATGACCCGGGAATTTACCATTCCATTTTGGATCCCTGCCAGCCCCAGGGCAGCAAGCGATGATTTCTGAATAAAATTCCTTCTTGATCCCATATTAATTGGGGCTGTAAATTAGGTTGCCAAAGAATATACCATTAAAAAACAGCCGGTTCGTACCGTACCAAAATCCTCGGAAATTAGGGTTGTCCACCATGAGGATAACCCTACCTCTTCCTTCACTTGTAACAAGCACAGAGGCTGAGTTTTTAACCTTATCCAGGTTTTCATTGCTTATGTATCCTCCAAGAAGCGGATTAGAAGAATATTTTGCAACAGTACTGTAAGGGTTCTTGCCCGGAGAAAGAAAAATAGTATGATTTCGATAGACCGAAAGTTTCCTGCTGGTGTAACCATATCCGAGGGGATGGGTTGTATCGATGTCTGCCTCATAAATGGAGCCGCCGATTCTCTGCGATCCACGATATTCTGAAGCATCACCAAAATCCCTGCGAACATTCTCTTCGCTTTCTTCTTTTTCAACTAATTCAGCCGTTGTTAGTTTGTTTTTAATCACCCAGGAGACTCCCGACCGCTGTGCGATGATTGTACCTCCTTTATTTACCCACTCTTTTATACCCTCAATATCTTTTTCTTTGAGCAATCCATAATTCCCTGATACAAGGACCAATGTATTGAAATCGTACAAATTAATGCGGCTGAAGTCAAGAATATCAACTTTAGCAACCGGCATTCCTAATTCTGTATCAAGCACATGCCATTTTTCCCCTGCTTCGTAAGAAGATACGCCTTCACCTATCAACATAATTATTTTCGGCATTCGGACCGTTACAAAATTACCGCTCCCAAGATCCGGTCCCTGTATATTTAAACCTGTGCTTACGGAATATACTTTAACACCGGATCCGGCCTTATGGATCGCCTTAATTACATCCTCCTTATTAAGATTTTGATTTGCTACAGAAATCATCAAAGATCCTTCAGAAAATTCCACATTACCCTCATTGGTCATGGATTTAAATGGTTTTCTGGCTGTTTTCACATTTATACCCTGATCCAGTAACAAATAAAGTGCTTTAAAAGCCTTTTCGCTCCTCCAATCAATTAACCAGGCATAAGATGAGGTTGGAAGTTCTGCAGCTCCGGTAAATTGTACTTCATCTACTTTTTTACCAATGCTTACACCCGAGCGAACAGTTCCATAGGGTAAACCATAGGCCAGCGCTACCGTCCAGGCAGATGCATCATAAAAAACGGTATCGTAAAATTGTGTAACTTTTTCGAACATTGTACGGACCATCCTATACTGCCGTTGAGCAGTAGGTACATAATAGGATGCCCCCGATAGAAATTGAGTACCTCCGGTAGAAAAGTCCTTATCTACTTCATATACATCGATCTGGTGGTCATTGAGTAAAGAAATAAATCTTTTAGTCCGGGATAAATCATATTTATCACCAAATATGTATCCCTTCGTTACACTCTTTTTCCCCTCTTCCAGTGCGGAGTTGAAAAAATCCCGTTGATGTTTCAGGAGAAGCTCCTTGTTCTCCGAAGATGCTTTTACCGTTGCCAGGCTGCTGCGAAGGTGGTTTCGAATGGTAAACCGAAATTCAATTTCCCCTGTACTGTTTTTTTGTATGTGCCCCCGGGAGCTCGCCTGTTCAAATACCATCCCCAGCCCGCCATGGATATCGGGGTAGGTTGATCCGTACCCTGGGTATGAATTGTCAAATACCTCTTTTGTAAAGTAAAGAGAACCAATATCATTCATTGCCTTTTCGTAGTATTTGGCAAATATGTTGTTCAGGTTGTCATAGTTGGCGCGGGGTACAACCGGATTTTCGCTTCCATAAGGTTCGGTTGGTTCAAAAAAGTAGGTACTATTTGCACCCATTTCATGAAAATCTGTAACCACATTAGGCAGCCATTGATGATAAAATTTCATCCTGTTTTGACTTTCCACTTGTGTAAGTGGCAACCAGTCACGATTCAGGTCAAACCAATAGTGGTTTGTTCTTCCACCGGGCCAGGCCTCGTTGTGTTCCCTGTCAAGTGGATCAGCAACGGGTGGAAAACCATGATGCGAATTTACCCAGGTAGTATGCCTGTCACGACCATCGGGATTTAATACCGGATCTACCAACACGACAGTATTTTCCAGATATGTTTTGACTTCTTCATCCGTAGATGAAGCCAGCCAATATGCAGTTAACATTGCGGCTTCAGCACTGGAAGGTTCGTTTCCATGTACATTGTATCCAAGCAGAACTATTGACGGCATATTTTCATAAGAAGATATTGAAGAAGAAGGATCAGCAATCTTCAGGTGTTCGGAACGAATTTCCTCAATTCTGGAATAATTTAGAGGACTGGTAATAGTTGCGACAATCTGGGGCCGGTGCTCGTTGGTATAACCTATTATTTCAAAGTGTACACGATCTGATTTTTCAGCCAGCTCGCGAAAATAATTTACAAGTAAATCATGGCGTGTATGAAAATCACCAATGGAATAGCCAAGGAATTCCTCAGGTGAAGGTACCGAAGTATTAAAATGCATACCTGGTGGGAAAAAATAATCGTTTTGTGCATATCCTTGAAAGCAAGATGCGATGATAGTAACTAGCAACACCAGTTTTTTTAATTTTCCCATAACTCATTTAATGGTTATTCCCGTTGTATAATAAAAGACTCAATTTAGCGATTAATATTAATATTAATTAATACACATTACATGAAAGGAATTTATCAACTTCGAATTCATAAGAGGGTGAGGTTGGCTTATGTAGAGTGGCAAAACAATGATATCATACACTGGTATCAATAACAGATCCTGAATCAAGCCTGCCTGCTGCAAGCAGGTTCAGGATGACTTTTTGTATGTTTATCGTATGAAAAAAGTGCCACAACAGCCCTTTCCCAACTATATATCCAAATAGTTTACAATGCTATTCCAATAAAGGATTTAAATGCGATGCCCATCAAACCGGTAATGATCATGGTAATACCAAGGCCTTTGAGACCATCGGGAACATTGGAGTATTTTAATTTTTCGCGTATGGCAGCCAGGGCTACGATAGCCAGAGCAAATCCTAGTCCTGATCCAATCCCATAAACTGTAGCTTCAGAAAGGTTATAATCGCGCTGGACCATAAACAAAGAACCACCAAGAATAGCACAGTTTACAGCAATAAGCGGTAAGAATATACCAAGCGATCCGTACAAAGCAGGTGAAAATTTCTCTATGACCATTTCTACTAATTGTACCATCGCAGCTATAATGGCAATAAACATGATGAATTGAAGAAACTCAAGATTTACTTCTGCGAAAGAAGCTCCCAACCAAACGAGGGCCCCGTCTTTAAGAATATATTCCTGGATTACCCAATCCAAAGGAACTGTAATACCCAATACAAATGTAACGGCCAATCCAAGGCCTACAGCAGTGCTTACCTTTTTAGAAACTGCTAAAAATGAACACATACCAAGGAAATAGGCGAAAACCATGTTATCAATAAAAATTGACTTTATTCCTAAACTGACTAATTCCATATTCTTATTTTGTTCCTTTTCCTGAATAATTTAATGTTCCACATATCCTGTTTTAATGCGCGATATCCAGATAATGATACCCAGCACCATGAACGCGCCAATGGAATCCACCATCAACCCATTTGTTGGAAACGATGTCCAACCTATTTTATCAAACACAGGATAATTAAATACAGATCCTGAACCCAACAATTCCCTGAAAAATGCAACCGTAAGGATGATCCATGCATAACCAAAGCCACTACCCAGCCCGTCGATGATTGAGTCCTTTGGTTTGCTACCCATTGCAAATGCTTCAAGACGCCCCATAACTATGCAATTGGTGATAATAAGACCCACAAACGCACCTAAAACCTTAAACATCGGGTAGTTATAAGCTTTCAAAATTTCACTTACCAGTGTAACCAGTGTTGCAATAATCCCCAGCTGAACAATAATTCTTACCCGGTTAGGAATCAGGTCCCTGATCAGCGATGTGATAAGGTTAGAGAATACGATCACAAATACAACCGAAACAGCCATGATCAGGGTCGGACGCATTTGTACCGTTACCGCAAGCGCTGAACATATTCCCAAAACCTGTACCGTGATCGGGTTATCGTCATTCAATGGATCAGAGAAAATCTTCATTCTCCGTTTGGAAAACAGGGGTTCTTTTTCTTTTACTTTTATAGATGCTTGTTCTATCGTTTCAGTACTCATATTTATTCAATATTAATGATCAGGTTGCCTCCTGGCTCTGTACTTTTTTAATATAATTCTCATAGCTACGAAGGTAGTTCTTCAGCATAGCATTCAATCCTTTTGCTGTGAGGGTTGACCCCGACATACCATCCACTTCGTGAGGACCAAACCGGGAAGGATCTTTTTTCTCACCTTTCTGCATGACTACAGAAACTAAATTACCACTTTCATCAAATATGGTTTTACCAATGTAGCGGTCCTCTACTTCTTTATCGGAAATTCGGGCACCCAGTCCTGGAGTTTCTCCTATGTGGCCAAAAGATACACCTTTTATTGTATTCAGGTCCCCTTTAAGGGCGACATATCCGAAAATACCATTCCAAAGTCCATTCCCGTACACGGGGAAAATATAAAATTCCACTACCCCCGGATTTGACGAATCAACAAACTTATATACAGGATATTCCCTTACTTCGGGATTCATCTTGAAATTTCTGAGAACATTTACCTTATCTGCCTGTATTGGATTGCCTTTGATGTCAGTAGAAATCTCCTTTCCGCTAAAATCAACAACAATTCCCTGAATATTTTCATTGTAAATACCGATAATATCGTCTCCCTTCTGAAGTTCCATAACTGCATTTAATATTTGCGTTTTAGTATCCAGTTCTATAGAGCGCATCTGGGCAGGCCTTAATACCTGGTTCGCAACAGATAATGTACCACCAATAATGATGGTCATGATTGCTGTAAATGTTATAACATATGTATTAGACTTTCGCACGGCTTAACCTCCTTTTCTTGTTTGCCTGAATAATAAAGTAATCAATAAGCGGAGCAAATACGTTCATGAGCAATATCGCAAGCATAATCCCTTCGGGATATGCAGGGTTCCATACACGTATAATTACAGTTAATACCCCAATTAAAATTCCATAATACCATTTACCATTTTCTGTTTGGGCAGCAGTTACCGGGTCGGTAGCCATAAATACAGCCCCAAATGCTAGTCCGCCTATCACTAAATGATATTCTGCCGGAAGCAGCATAAAATCGTTAGATCCCAGGAGGTTCATCAATGTTCCCATTACAAAAGCACCTCCAAAGACGCCTGCAATAATTTTCCAGCTTCCAACACCCGTTGCGACTAATATAATCGCGCCTACTAATACCATCAGTGTGGATGTTTCTCCAATGGATCCCGGCATCCAACCTATAAACAGGTTCCAGAAGTCAAAAATTCCATCTGCCCATCCTTTTCCATATTCTGCCATCGCTCCCACCATATTTTGCCCGGAGGAAACAACTTCTGCGCCAATTGATAAGGGTGTAGCGCCCGTATATCCATCCACAACCGGTTGTCCCCCGGTAAATACCCATACATCGCCTGAAATATCTGTGGGATAAGCAAAATATAAAAAGGCACGTGCTGTAAGAGCAACATTTAAAATGTTCATCCCGGTACCACCAAACACCTCTTTGCCGAGTACCACTGCAAAGGCAGTAGCCATTCCTACCTGCCACAATGGAATGGTTGGAGGCATAACCAATGGAATAAGCATTCCCGAAACAAGGAACCCTTCGTTGACAGGGTGCCGCCGAATTGTTGCAATTCCGAATTCGATACCCAGGCCAACAACGTACGAAACCACAACCATTGGAAGAACAAGCTTTGCGCCAATGAACAATTCCGTCCAAATATCCGCAGATCCTCCAATAGCAATAAAATGCTGTCGCCCCACATTTATCATCCCAAAGATCAGGGCTGGAATCATGGCGATCACTAC
>CAZONK010000044.1:8356-10075 GCA_964581095.1 uncultured Roseivirgaceae bacterium | reverse complement strand
GGCAAAATATCCATTGGCGTAACCTCCTCAAAGGAACCAGTAGTAACAAAAGCCCGTGGCCCTCCATACAAGTTTGTATGGAGTACATATTCTTTTTTACGATTGAGGAATGAAAATAACCCAAGGGCACGATGATAACTGAGTTTGTTTTTCCCCGGCATAATCCATCCAAACATTTCATGGTGGTCGCCTTCAGGAATCACAGTAATCTGGTTTGAGTAAAATCCTAAATGACTGTTGGATTCAACTTTTTCGCCTGTAAGAACATTCCCACTTATAACCCGAACATGGTTCCCTGACAATGTGCCCTCAATGAATTTCTTAATACCAGCACCTCCGTAAGTTTTATAATACTTCGGGTCAGAAACTTCCGATCCTGTGAGTGCAATAATCTTTGAGGCGTCATACTTCCCTGTTGAAAATAGCTTTCCAATCTGTGTAACACCATAAGGGCTTACAGTCCATGCAATTTCTCCCTTGTTCATCGGGTCAATATGATGTATTTGCACGCCAACATTTCCTGCCGGATGTGGGCCGGAGAATTTATTAATCTGAACACCCTGCACCTGGGAAAATACATTTGATACTTCTCCTTGTAAATCCAGGTTCAAATGAACAATTCCATCGGTTAGCTTTTTTAATACATCAACACCTGTTTGAAAAAAACTATCCTCTCCTTTAAAAAGGATGGAATAATCGGGGGCCAGAGGATGTGTGTCAAAGCCGGAAATAAAAATTGCTTTAGGTACAGAGTCAGGATTTGCTACAATCCCGTAAGGCCGTTGGATTATATTTGGCCAAACACCACTTTTCAGCATTTTTGTCTTCGCATCCGAGCCACTAAGGTTATTTAAATCAGAAGGTGATACATTTCCAAAATCCTCATACTCCATTTCCTTGTCGGCAAGGATCACAATTTCCAGGAGTCTTCTCTTCGCTCCCCTTCGTACCTCAACTACCTCTCCACTAACCGGTGAAGTATATAGCACCGTATCCATTGTTTTATCAAAAAACAACGGTGTTCCTGACTTAACATTATCTCCAACAGCAACCATAACTTTACCCCGCTGAACACCGGTAAAATCTGTGGGTTTGAGAGCGTACGTGTCAGGAATGATATCTTGTGAGAGAATTTTCTTGGCTTTCCCTTTCAGGTTAATTTCAAAGCCTTTTTTTAGTTTAGTATTCTTAGGCATATGGCAATTTCAACATATGATGCATACCTGCAAAAGTGTGCCCAAAAATATAAAAAAAATGAACAATTAAAATTACTGAACCCACTATTAAATTCATTTTTTGCAAAATAATCCGGATGAATTGAAAATCATGAAATTCATACCCTCTGAATCGTACTTACCACTGGAAATTTCAGGCTTCTAAATCAGATCGAATGAAGATAAAACTTCAGAAAAACTTGTTAATCTCAAGAAAGGAATGATGATACATTTTCCATGAGCCACATCGGGGTTGAGGTTGCACCACATATGCCAACAGAATCATTTGGTTTAAACCAACCCGGCTCAATATCATCTGTATTTTCAATAAAATAACTTCGATTATTTACGGCTTTACAAACCGCGTACAAAGCTCTGCCATTTGAGCTTTTCTTACCGCTTACAAATAGTATTACATCATTGGCTTGTGAAAATCTCTCCAATTGTGGCTCCCTGTTAGATACCTGTCGGCAAATGCTATCGTTTGCTTTGAATTCAACTGCAT
>CAZONK010000044.1:0-8256 GCA_964581095.1 uncultured Roseivirgaceae bacterium | reverse complement strand
TTCCTGCATTTTATCATATGCACCTTTTACCCTGTTTTGGAGTTTTAGTACTACGGGACAACTTGCATCAACCAGTTCAATGTTGTTTTTAAGTGCAGTTCGATATGTTTCAGGAGGTTCACCATGAGCGCGTATCAGTACCTTCGAATTTTTGATATTCTCAAGATCATCCCTGTCAATTACCTTAAGTCCTTTCTCCTTTAGCCTTTTTACTTCCATGGTATTATGCACAATATCACCCAGGCAGTACAATGGACCGGATTCCTTCATTTCATCTTCTGCGATCCGAATGGCAAATTCGACACCAAAACAATATCCTGAATTCTGATCAATGGTTACTTTCATCCGAAAATTGACATTTGTTGCTTGTTCGAGAATAACTTTATAGAATTAACCAGTTTTACTGAATAAAACTGATCAATTTCATGAATCTCCCCCACTAGCCTGTCCACCGTACTACTTTGGCAGGCGGGCGGGGGATTAAGGGGGTTGTATTGATTTTTTATGTTTTTTAATATGTGAATTATTTTATTGAATCTGATAAATATTGACTTAGCCGATCTTATTTTTTCTTTATTCCTCCCCCAACCCCCTCTCGAGGGGGACATGGAAACGAAATTCAAAGATGCTGATGATTTCATTGGATTGTATTTTTAATTTATTTCTTTTTCAAACGCCTCAACCATTCGTGTTGTTGCGAGCATTAGCCCTTCTTCAACCTGTTCATCAAGTGTTAAATAGGTTGTGTCAATGATTATTGCATCATCTGCCTGTCTTAATGGACTGTCTTGCCGTGACGAATCTATATGGTCCCGCCTTTCCAGATTGTCTTTCACAACGTCAAAATCTAAAAGCTGGTCCTTTTCCATTAGTTCCTTTTGCCTCCTGAGAGTTCGAACGTTCACATCGGCAGTCATGAATATTTTAAGTTCTGCATCCGGCAATACCACCGTACCTATGTCCCTGCCATCCATGATCACTCCCTTTCTTTTTGCAAGTTTCTTCTGCTGTGCAACCATCGCTTTTCTCACCGGACTTAATGCACTCACTTCGCTCACTGCTTCTGTTACTTCCATCATTCTTATTTCATTTTCAACACGCAAACCATTAAGAAACGTTTCTGACATTCCTGTTTTAGAATTTAGTTCGAAAGAAACAACAATTTTCTTAAGCGCTTTATCCACGTCGCGTGGGTTTGTAATTGCAATATTATTTTTGATGATATAAAGCGTTACAGCGCGGTACATTGCTCCCGAATCAACATACCTGTAACCAAGAATTTTAGCCATGGCCCTTGCTGTTGTGCTTTTACCACAGGCAGAATAACCGTCCACTGCAATATTTATCTTCTTCATCAATAACAATCTTTCTGCGGACAAGGTATGGGTTTACCCGGCTTTAAGGTTCGCGGCTTTTTATGCGATTTGCATGCACCAAAAATCAGTAAAAAAGAAATAAATAATAATAGAAATTTGCGCCGTATCATCCCTACACATTTATATGCAAATATAGCCTAATAAATTCGTTTAATAAGATAGATTTGTTGGGTTGAAACACAATGAACAATTCTTCAATGAGCTCAATTCAAGCTAATTTAGTTGATATCGCCAACCATCAAATCTATCCGGCCAGGATTGAACATAAAAATGGCTGCATCACCCGTATTGAAAAAACTCATAAGGCTGACAACTTTATATTGCCGGGTTTTGTTGATTCGCATATTCATATTGAAAGCTCGATGCTGGTACCTTCTGAGTTTGCACGGCTTGCTGTTGTGCATGGTACGGTTGCAACTGTTTCTGACCCACATGAAATAGGCAATGTGCTTGGTGTACCCGGTGTGGATTTCATGATCGGGAACGGGCAAACTGTGCCTCTTAAATTTTTTTTTGGAGCACCTTCCTGTGTTCCAGCCACACCTTTCGAGACGGCTGGAGCACGTATTGACTCGAAGGATATTGACAATCTTTTATCAAGGGATGAAATAAAATACCTTGCAGAAATGATGAACTGGCCAGGGGTATTAAATGGAGATCAGGAAGTAAATGAAAAAATTAAATCGGCCAAAAAATACGGAAAACCCGTTGACGGACATGCCCCGGGACTTACCAATGACCAGGCTACAAACTATATTGACGCAGGTATAACTACAGATCACGAATGTGTGAGCTATGCCGAGGCGCTTCATAAAATAAATAATGGAATGAAGATATCGATCAGGGAAGGCAGCGCGGCAAGAAACTTTGAAGCACTTGCCCCTTTGATAGATAAATTTCCCGGAATGGTTATGCTTTGTTCCGATGATAAACACCCTGATGAACTGGTTACGGGACATATTAATAAACTTGTCGCGAGGGCTGTTGCCAAAGGATGTGATATATTTAATGTTTTACAGGCGGCATGCTGCACACCTGTTTCACATTATGACCTTAATGTTGGACAGTTGCAGGTTGGTGATCCTGCTGATTTTATCCTGGTGGAAGATCTTGAAAATTATAAAGTACATCAAACGTACATTGATGGTATTCTTGTTGCAGAAAATGAGGATACCTTAATAAAAAGACAACCTGTCAAGATTTTGAATAATTTTAATATTCAAAAAATCAGCAGTGATTCTCTTCGTGTAAAAGCAAAAGGGAATGCTTTGCGGGTAATTGAAGCCATGGATGGTCAGTTGATCACCAATGAAATCCTTGGGTCTTGCACAACAAACCAGCAATATATTGAAAGCGATATAGATAAGGACTTATTGAAACTTGTAGTTGTCAACAGATATAATGACGCTCCGCCATCCGTTGCTTTTATTAAAAACTTCAATCTCAGGGAAGGTGCAATCGCTTCATCCGTGGGCCATGATTCCCATAATATTACGGCTGTGGGAACTGATGATGAATCCCTTACGCAGGCAATAAACCTTATAATCGAAGCCAGGGGTGGTGTTTCTGCTGTTGGGTTTGGTGAAGAGCACCTGGTAAAACTACCCGTTGCCGGATTGATGTCGGATGAGGATGGGTATGATGTTGCAGATCGCTATACCGCCATTGATACATTTGCAAAAAAACTGGGATCCAAAATGCGTGCACCTTTTATGACACTTTCGTTTATGGCGCTTTTAGTGATTCCTGACCTGAAACTTAGTGATAAGGGCCTTTTTAGTGGTACAAAATTTGAGTTTGTGGATTTGTTTGACTGATCCTGGTGCGTATCGGGACGAAATTAGAATGTTCGAACTCCGAAAACAACCCAACAGATGTGCTTTTATGGTAATATCTGGTCTTTTATTGTTCTATTCCTCACCAGTTAATTGATCAGCTACCCATATTGGTTCTTTGGCAGTTCTTTTTGCAAATCCGCATCCTCCTCTGCTACATTCGAAGGTACAGTTTACGCATTAACACATAATATGAAATTTATTTTATTTGCCCAGATCCATTGTGACCATGCATCATATTATTCCAAACAATATCATGGACTAATATATACAATCCCCAAATTACGATACCAATACCCATGAATGGAATCATAATCATAGGAAATATCATTGTTGCAATTATCATTCCTATAAGTAGTCCTAAAATACTTTTTTTCATGATTTTATTTTTTTTGTTTACATATTTGAAGTGTCATAAATAAATAATAAATAAGAGCACCGTAGTCGTCACTTTCTTCTATTTCAAGAATAGGATACTTCATAGGCCTCATCATAGAATTAAATTAAGTTAGGTCATTATTATTCATTTGTCAATGACTTTTGTCATCCCTGCAAAAATCACTACCTATCTAATGAAATTCATCATGCTTGATTTAACTGAAAACACTGTACTTAACGTTCCATTGTCACAAAACCTGAAACTGAGATGCATTTTTTGAAATACCGTTTTATTTCACTATGATTAAAGTATTTCAGCCAGACCGTTTGATAATCGGTTACAATTACACATACCGGGAGGTGTTGGAAATTGCAAGTTAGCTTCAGATAATTAATAAATTAGAAGGTTGGGTCTGTGCAAAAGCAAAGTCGTCATTCTTGACTATTGGCAGGAATCTGTTCAATCATTGTTCGCTGACAGTAAGGGATCCTTCGATTCCTCAGGATTGTGAGTGAAGCGTGACAATCTGTCCTTTTCAACCGACATTGAGAGGGAAGCACGGCAATCTTTACTTTTCAAATCGTAATTGCGAACGAAGTGAAGCAATCTACCCATTTTAAATCATACAGATTGCTTCACCCTATGGGTTCGCAATGACGGGTGAACAATCCGAAATTCGAAAATTCGTAATTTTCATATTATCCTTCCGGGAGGATTATCCATACTCATCCGAAACCCGATTTTTGATCCATGCCCCACTTCTTTGTTTCTGGATAGTTTTTCACCAAGGGTAATTCGTTGAATCTGGTTAAATTCCTGCCCCATCAGGTCACTTTCAATTGTTACTGATAGTGCTTTTTTAACTATTAAGGATATATTTTCACATGTTGCTTCGGTACCATTTGCATCGGGAAATAAATAATGCAATCCCCGAACCCCCTCAATAAAAATTTGGTTATTGATATTTATCAGGATCCGTGCAATCAAATATCCTGAGTCTCCTGTCCTTTCATATTTTATGGAATCTGCAAGAAAGTCATAGATCATAATCTGCCCGAAATAAGCCAGGTCACTATTTTTTTTGATTTGTTTCGTTTTCATTAAATAATTGCCATCATCAAATGTTACAATATTTGTTTGTAGTACAAATACCAACACATCACTGCCAAACTTCATGCTGAATTCATGGTCTCCAACGTTTTTCACCTCTACAACAACTTCTTTTTCTTTAACCTCTTCAGTAAGTTTATCCACAAGAAGTTTTGATTCTGATTCGAGTACTTTAAACGCCTCCTGTGAAATATGCCAGATGCGTTGTTTCAACAATGACCGGGTCTCCAGGCTTTCTTTTAAATGTTCAAGGGGATTCTTATCAAATTCTACCATATATTTATAACAATGATTGTTACTAAAAAAATTCTCAACTCAAATAAAGTTTAATCAATAATAATTGAATTATGGAAGGTAAAGCAGAAAAAATGCTAAAAGATTTCGGCAAAAAAATTGACAAATTTCTTTCTGAACTTAAAGGGTCATCTGGCAATATGAAGGAAGAGTTTGACAAGAGATACGAAGAATTGAAAAAAAGCGCCTCCTCTCTTGAAAATGAGGCCAGGGCTTTTAAAGATAAGCACCAGGACAAGTTGGATGAGATAGAAGTGGGAATCGAAAAAGCGGGCAAGGAAGTCAGGGAAGCATTCAAGGATACTTTTGGAAAAAAAGGGGGAAAGAAAGAAGACAAAAAATAAGGGCAAAAAGGATATAATAGCATTGAGGCATGTATTTATAACAATAATTGTCTTCCTGACTTAACCCTGGCATTTGGGCAGGAAAGCCAGCGCTGCTTATCTTGTTGTGAATACAGATAAGTTTGAAGATGTAATGACCCCGGAGGATTTACGTTTGCAAATTGTATTTTTAAAGTTGACGTACCCGCTAACAGTTTTATAAATCTTGCATGGTTACAAGCTCAAATAAACCGCCCAGATAATGGAAAATCTAAAAATTGCAGTTGCCCAGTTTGAACCGAAAGATGGCGACAAGGAATACAATATATCCATAATTGAAAAATTAACCCAAAAAGCGAAGGTAAAAGGAGCGGATGTGATCAGTTTTCATGAAATGTCTGTTACGGCTTACACTTTTCTGAAAAATTGTGACAGAACACAAATCCTGGATTTAGCTGAAAAAATCCCCAATGGTAAAAGTTGCCGGAAACTGATTGAAATTGCAAAAAAGATTGATATTACTATACTGGCAGGACTTCTTGAACACCATGATGAGAAATTTTACAATACATACATATGTGTTAATGGCTCGGGGATCGTTGCCAAATATCGAAAATTACACCCCTTCATCAACCCCTGCCTGTCAGCCGGTAGCGAATATGTGCTATTTGATTTAAATGGATGGAAATGTGGAATACTGATCTGTTATGACAATAATATCATTGAGAATGTACGTGCTACTGCATTATTAGGGGCTGAAATTATTTTTGCACCTCATGTAACCGCTTGTACTCCATCTGCGATGCCGGGAAGAGGATATGTAGATGATGAACTATGGCAAAAAAGAAATGATGACCCGGTTCCGTTACGATTAGAATTTGACGGGCCCAAAGGAAGGGGCTGGTTGATGCGATGGCTTCCCGCGAGGGCTTATGACAACGGTGTTTATTATGTATTTACAAACCCCATCGGATACGACGGTGAACATTTGAAGAATGGGAATTCGATGATATTGGATCCTTATGGAGAAATATTAACTGAAACTAAGAGTTTTGATGATGAAATAGCTATCGCAACAATAACTCCTGACAAACTCGAATTAGCAGGGGGATTCCGATATAAAAATGCCAGAAGACCTGAACTCTACCGGGACATAATTGGTAGGGAGAACCAATCAGAAACAATTCCTGTTTGGTTGGATGAAAAGTAATCACCAAAAATCTGGTAGCCCTAGGCAATAGTTTCTAAAAAAATTTATCAACGGAGAGGATCGCATTTTATTTAGAACTTATACCTTAAGAGCCCGATCATGATATTTATCATATTTATTTTGATAAAGTAAGGATAACTTGCGCAGAATTTGCTCGTGAAAATACTCCTTATTTCCCCAACCATTGATGCTGAAAAAAGAACGACTAAAGGTCTTATGATGCCTCAGCTTGCACTTTATATTTTGCAAGGGTTGACCCCTGCTGAGCATGAAGTTAAGATTATTGAAGAAGAAGCAGAAGATGTTGACCTGGGAGAGGCATGTGATCTTGTTGGAATAAGCTGTATGACAGCTAATGCACCAAGGGCATATGAACTTTGCCAGGAATTTAAAAAGAGAGGCAAAACTGTAATACTCGGAGGCGTACACCCCACCATACTCCCGGAGGAGGCCCTGCAACATGCCGATTGCGTAGTAGTTGGTGAGGCAGAAGGAGTCTGGGTACAACTTCTTATAGATTTCCAGAATAATAATTTGCAACTAAAATATCACGATCCGAGGCCTGATTTAGGAAAATACATACCAAAAGATTTCAGCCAAATAATCAAAAAAAGATCATTTAAACTTGTCCCGATAATGACAACCAGGGGTTGCCCATATAATTGTGATTTTTGTTGTGTTACTGACCTTTTCGGGAAAAAAATCAGACATATATCAATAGAAAACGTAGTGCGTGACATTAAGAATTCCGGGGCAAAGAACTTTATGTTCCTGGATGATAATATTATCGGCCATCCGAAGTATGCCAAAGAATTATTCAGGGCAATTAAACCCTTGAATATTGTATGGGTGGGCCAAGCTTCCGTATCGCTACTCGTGAAGGATGACGAACTTATGCAGCTTGCAGCGGACAGCGGATGCAAAGCGCTCTTCTTTGGAATTGAAAGCGTGTCGGAGGAGCAGCTAAAAACAATGCGTAAGGCATTTAATGAAATTAAACACATGGAAAGTGCCTTTAAAAAGATTAAAAAGATGGGTATTCTTATCCATGCATCAATGGTATTCGGATTCGATAACGATACAAAAGAAATATTTGATGATACTGTTCGGTTCTTAACTAAAAATAAAGTAAGCACTGTTTCCTTCAATGTTTTAACTCCCTATCCCGGTACCAAAATTTATAATGACCTAAAGAAAGAGGGACGTCTTACAACTACGGACTGGAAGTATTACGACCATAATACGGTTGTATTCAAACCCAAAAACATGACACCCTACGAACTCCAAATGGGAAAAATCAATGCGAGGAAGAAATTTTACACAATGTCGTCTATTCTAAAACGGTTTTCGGGTAATTTGTATAATCCAGTTCTATACTTTGCCATTAATTACGGACACATGAAACAAGTAAAACTTGAAGCGAAAAGGATGGAAAGGATAAAGTCAGAGTTGTTTGAAAATATTCATGATAACTAAGAGGCTAATTTGAGTCTGTCTATTATATCTCAGAATAACAATCATGTTTAACTCCGTCCTTTAGTGCGGGGCAACAATGGAAAGTAAGTATGGGCTTTAGCCCTGAAACAGCAAAATTATGGGCCAAGCCCTTATAGCCTTTACAACTCAATCCACGCCCTAAAGGACGTGGATATAAATAAAAATCACACCTTCTAAAAAGGTGGTTTTCCTAAACCCACAAAGGGGGATTTTTAGCAATATTTATTTCTTT
>CAZONK010000043.1:0-17741 GCA_964581095.1 uncultured Roseivirgaceae bacterium | reverse complement strand
ACCTGTTCTTCCATAAAAAGGGATTACAATTCCATAAATTAAATTACAATTAAATTAAATTAAATCATAAATCGCGGGACATTTCTGGTACAATCTTTTGTAATATCAGAAACAGAATAGCAGATTTTGAGATAATTTTTTAACTATTTTTGTCCTGACCAAATTTAGGAATTTTTCGGAGTTAATGGCGCTCATTACATTTTTATCTGATTTCGGAACAACCGACCATTATGTGGCTGCTGTCAAGGCTAAAATATTGGGTGTCAATCCAAATCTTCAGGTAATTGATATCAGCCACGACATCGAATCATGCAACCTGGCCCAGGCCTCCTTCACGCTTAACGCAGTTTACCGGGATTTCCCCGAAGCAACGGTACATTTAGTGGCTGTAAACTCCTCCACAGGGCCTGATGATGCCTTTCTTGGGCTCAAACTTGATGGTCATTATTTTCTTGGAAACGATAATGGTTTGTGGGGATTATTAAGCACAAATGAAGCTACACAGGTCGTTGATATTAATTCAGTAAACCCTGTTATCTCTAGTTTCCCGGCACGCGATATCCTGGCGGGTGCTGCTGCCAGGCTTGCAAGCGGTAGCATACTTTCGGATTTGGGTAAACCTGTGACAGAATATAAAAGGATGTTGGGAAGAATATCCAGGGCTACGAAAAAACAAATAAACGGGCATGTGATCCACATTGATCATTATGGAAACCTGATTACAAATATCCTGCGGGAAGATTTTGAAGTACTAAGCAAAGGAAAAGCATTTACCATAAAATTTGGACGTGAAAGCATTCATTATATCCAGAATTCATATAATAGTGTGGATAGCGGGGATGCTGTTCTTTTGTTTAACTCTTTGGGCCTTCTCGAAATAGGTATCAGTCATGGCAATGCTTCAAAACTACTTGGATTGCAATTTGACAGCCCTGTACTAATAATATTTGAATAATAATACAAAATACCATCCCATGTTGATAAGAATAGTAAGAATGACATTTCAGGTTGACAAAGTAGAAATGTTTAAAGAAATATTCAATGATTCAAAATACAAGATCAGGGCCTTCCCGGGGTGCAACCGCCTTGAACTTCACCAGGACTACCATTCTAAAAATATATTTACGACGTATTCATACTGGGAAAATGATGAAGCATTAAATAACTATCGAAACAGCGGTTTGTTCAAAGAAGTATGGGCACACACTAAAACACTTTTCCTCAAAGCACCCATAGCTTTTTCGAATAAGCAAGTGGAAAAAATGGATTAAGAGAAATGGAAGATTTTACCCTGAGCGAAGCCGAAGGGTGGAAGATTGGAATACTGGAAGGTTGGACTGGGGGCTGATTTCCCAGGAAGCTGTGATCTATGAGATTGATTAAGCCTGGAAATCAGATTTATACCATTGTTGAGAAAGATATCAATGGTTCCTAATAGTATTTCTAAGATTTCTGAAAATAAATTTCATGTCTTTATAGAGTAATTAATGGTAGTGACATTATTACATCGTCCGGGGAATTCTTCTCCTGGGTTTTGTTTTTTAATATTAAAAAGTATTAAAGCATGCTATTAAGTGCTTTTTGCTTATATTTGTTACAATATTGAGCAAACAAATGTTCGATATATGAACACAGAAACTGACACGAACGATACACCAAATGGGAGATTTAACGGCCAATGAGATCGGTATTAGGATAGCTGCGCTTAGAAAGCAAAAAGGGCTGTCCCAGGAAGATCTTGCAAAGCGATTAGGGATTAACAGGGCAACTATTGCAAGAATGGAAACAGGGACCAGGAAATTGAATGCAGGAGAGTTAAGCAGGTTGGGATTTGCTTTGGGATTTTCCCTGGACAGGTTTATGGCTGAAGAATTTGTTGTTGATAAGGTATTAGAAATGGAGCAAGAAGAGGAGCCGCAGCAACGGATGAGGATTTCTGTTCCTGAGTTAAACGTTCAGCAATTCAAAAATATTCTCCTGTACATTTTATCAAAATGTGCTGGAAAGCCCAATGTGGGTGAAACGGTATTAAATAAGCTGCTGTACTTCGCTGACTTTAATTATTACGAGTTGTATGAAGAACACCTGACCGGGGCGATTTACAAAAAGAATCATTATGGCCCAGTCCCTGCGAAGATGGATCAGGTACTTGGTGCCATGATCGCAAGCAAAGAAGTTATAATGATTAAGGGGGAATATCATAACTACCCTCAAACAAGGTATATCCCAATGGTGAAGGCTGACCTTACCAAAATGAGTGCTGCTCAAAAAGTTGTCATTGACAATGTTATCAAGCAATATTCAGATTGGTCTGCTACCAACATAAGTGAATATTCACACAAAGACATGCCCTGGCTCGCTACAGACGATGGCGATATTATTGATTATGAGCTGGTGTTTTATCGTCAAACACCGTACTCGGTGAGAACCTACCGGGAAGATGGAATTTGAAAGTCTGGACGAGTTCAACCGGGATTTAAAAAAACTACTTAAAAAGTATCGGTCCTTAAATGAGGATCTGGAAACGATCAAAAAGGTATTGCGTGTTCAACCCAATGAAACACCACCCTTCAGTTTTCAGATTAGTGGCCTTGGCATCCAAAGCCCTCCTTATATTATAAAAGTAAAGAAGATTACCTGCAAGTCCCTGAAAGGTAAAGGGGTCAACACTGGATTACGCCTGGTCTATGCTTTATATGAAGAAGATCCCCGCATTGTGTTTGTAGAACTTTATCACAAAAATGTAAAAGCCCTTGAGGACAGGGACCGGATACTGGCTTATTTTAAATCCTGAGGATGTTCCTTGGCATTTACATTAGGCCATCTGGAAAATAAAGTAACTTGTAATCGGCTAGAAAATCAAGCACGATTATAAAAGTAGTAGAACACTTTTGCTGATAGATTACCTTTGATACCACTCTTTTCTTCATAAAGAAGGGTGGTATTTTTTATTTAATATTTCCAACATAGAAATATCATCTCGAATTTCGGATTTGAAAATTTCAGATTTCATACCTAATCTCATGCTTCGGGCTTCCGACTTCCTTACATTCCTTAAAAATCCTCACCTCACAAGAATCACAAATACTTTTACTTAGTCGGGGATATATCTCAGACAGGGCTTTCTCCTTGTATGGAAATATATTCTGGTCGCCAATTTCATCCCAATAACCACCGCTTTTTAACAAATTCCTGACATTTTTCTTTAAGCTACTGAGGTACAGCCCACCTCCCTTCGCCGAAAGGTATTTGGCCTCTGATACAAATAACTCTGCACCGGCAACATCCAAAAGGTTTATACCGCTACATACAATCATAATGTGCTTATAAACAAGTCTTTCTTCCGCCAACCTTGCACCTACATGGTCCACGGCACCAAAAAATATTGAGCCATCAATTCGCAATATCTTAAGCTGGGGGCATTCCTGCATCCTTTCCTTCTGCACATTTTCGAATTTACGTCGCGAATGTGCCGGGTTAGGCGCTATGGCCACTATGGTAGGTTTTGAAGTTTTTTGTAAATAAAATATCAACGAAAAAAATACACCAAAATAAATAGCATATTCCAGATCGAACAACAGGGTTGAAAGAAAGGTGATAGTTAGAACAATTGCTTCTCTTTTACTTGCTTTAAACACCTGTCGGATATGATGAAAATCTATAAGGTTGTAGGCAACCAGCAAAATAATACCACCCATGGCCGGGATAGGAAGATACGCAGCTAGCGGGGCAATAAACAAAAGGGAAGCCATCAGGATAGCTGCAGCAAATATCGCAGCCACAGGGGTTTTGGCCCCTGTCTGATAATTCAGACCTGATCGTGTGAAAGACCCTGATCCCGCGTAACTGGAAAACATACTGCCTATAATATTTGATAATCCTTGTCCCACAAACTCCTGGTTACCATCAATCCTTTGACCCGATTTTGACCCGATTGAGCGTGCTATGGCAACCGCTTCAATCAATCCCAGCAGGGCGATTGCAAAAGCATTTGGGGCAAGCATCTGAATTTTTTCGAGTGATATATCCGGAATCGAAAATGGCGGTAGGTGTGATGGTAATTTACCTACCAGTTTTACTCCCTGCGCTTCCCCCCCGATGAATACACTCAATACACTTCCCAGAATCATCGCAATCAATAAATTGGGCCATTTAGGTACAATTTTCTTAATAATAATCGCTATCGAAAGGGTTGTAAGTGCAATTAAAAGAATATAGGGGTTTGTATTCCCCAGTTCAGATATGATCGTAATCCAGATTTCATGAAATGAAAGGCCACGGGCTACTTCAAGTCCGAAAATGTGTTTCACCTGGCTTGTTGCAATAATTAATGCCGCACCGGCTGTAAAACCGATAACTACCGAATGTGATACAAAATTCACAAGAGTCCCCATCCGGGATAATCCCAGTATGAATTGAATTGCTCCTGCAATAAAGGTCAGAATAAGCGTAAGTTGGACGAATTCCTCTGTAGTTGGCGCAGCATGAGGGCTTATGGATGAAAATACAACAATGGATATGGCCGTAGTTGGTCCCGATATCAGATGGTACGATGAGCCAAACAATGCCGCGATAATCGGTGTTACCATCGCCGTATATAATCCGTAAATGGGAGGCATCCCTGCAATCATGGCAAAGGCTACGCCTTGGGGCAACACGATCACCGCACCCGTCAATCCTGCAATAAAATCCGCTTTCAACGTCGTTTTATTGATCTTCCTACCCCAATCAAGAGGTGGGAATATTTTGTATTTTAAACTTGTTTTCAAAAAACCGGATTCATCAGGCGAAACTCAATACCAAATTTCTACAGCTAAGTCAAAGTTCGAACCCCTGGGGGGTTCGTTTAATCTTTGCCAAGATAAAACATTTCTTCGGCCGGACGTAATGCACGGGCAAACCATAATGGACGACGCAGGTTATCAGGGCCGGGTGCCGGACGCGTCATGTCCAGCCATTCCCTGTAAACTTCCATTGACTTGTTCGTATCAACAAATATGTCACCATAGTCATCATCTGCATGTGCTTTCTCAATTCGTACTTTCTGGTGCCAGCAATGCATTCCACTTATTGGATCGGGGTGCACAGGAAATGTTATATTCTGGTGGACTCCGCCGTCACTCCAGAAAATCCTCGATGAGTCATCATCCTCGCTTTTAAAAGGACGAATACCGCTGATTGTTTTCATCTTCCATTTGCCATCATTTTCTTCAATAGAAACCGTATTGGTTGCCCAACTGTTGCCTTCCTCATCCTGGGGCCTTCGCCATCTTCCTATGTGATGAGAGCAAGCCACAATACCAGGTTTCATTGCTTCCGTTGCCCATATTTTGTCAACAAAATAGCCGATATCAGTATTGACCCTCACAAGATCCCCTGTTGTTATCCCCAGCTTCTCTGCATCGCTGTTATGCATCCATACAGGATTGCGATGTGCCATTTCTGTCAACCATTTTGCATTACCGGACCGGCTATGGATCAGTACCGGAAGCCTGAAAGTTGGAACCAATGGAAAATCACCCTTTTCGCGGTCCATATTATCTTCGTGCACGTGGCTTTTCACATACGTTGGGGTAGCATATTCGGGCCATTTCCAGTCGATCATGGTCTGAGAGAAGAATTCCTGCTTTCTTGAAGGTGTTGGAAATCCAACAACGGGTTTCCCATTCTCCATCACCCCTATATTTTTACCATTCTTTTGAATGATATTTGTTACAGGATCTACGCTCACTCCTTCCATGTCAGCCGGAGCAATCTCATTTAAATGTTTGTTATAGGAAGAACTCTCTACTTCAAAAGCACCATACTTTTTCATATAGTCAAGTGGAGTCAGATTTTCTTTTTCTGCCATTTCCGGTAAACCCGGTACATTCTCAAAAATAAACCTGTAATACTCATCAACAGTTACTTTTTCGCCCGCCCGATAGGGTGAAACAAAGTGGTCCTTTACTCCAAGTGACCCATCGGGGTCCATCCTCCATGAAAGTTCAATCCAGAATTCGTCTTCTTCCCAAACTTCACCGGGGTTTGATTCGTAGGTATATTTAACTTCCTCCCCCCTGCGCCGGGCAGCTTCCCGCAACACAGGTTGCCTGAAAGCAATCCAGGTGGCACCGTGGGTTTCATAACTGTTTAAATCGTGTCGTTCAGCTGAATGCCCCATTGGCAATACATAGTCGGCATAGTATGCGGTTTCATTCCAGGTAGGCGTCATTGCAACATGTAATCCCACTTTCTCCTCATCGCTTAACGCTTCCACCCAGGAAAAACCATCAGGATAGGTCCATACAGGATTAAATACCCTTGTGAAATAAACATCAAGTTTTCCGCGCTTCTCTTTCAGAAAATGTGGAAGAAGCATGCTCATTTCGAAAAATGCAAGAGGATATTCATCGGGAAAATGGAGTTCGTTCCAGAATTTCTGATTGGGAGGTGTGTCAAAAAACTTAGGTTTAAACTTATTCCAGGCGCTGGGTGATGTACCTCCCACAGTACCTACACTTCCTGTAAGTACATTTAGAAAATGTAAACACCTGGCTACAGCCCATCCTCCCAGGTTGCCGCTACCGGCCGACCTCCAGTTGTGTGTCGCAAATTTTGTGCCTGCATCGCCTATCTGGTGAGCAATATCAATGATCATTTGATCATTTACCCCTGCTTCTTTGGCTGCATATTCAACTGTATACTCAGCGTACTCCTCTTGTAATGCTATTATAAAATTTTCGAAGGTTGCTTCTTTTTCAGAATGCTTTGCGGCCAGGTATTCATGCCAGTTGACCCAGTTTTCAAGATAATCACGGTTATAAAGGCCTTCATCGATCAATATTTTAGCCATTGCAAGTAATACCGCTGCTTCCGATCCGGGATTTGTGGGCATCCAGTAGTCTGCGAGGCTTGCAGTATTTGACAACCGCGGATCCATAACCGCCAGTTTTGCCCCATTCATCATTCCTTCCATGATCCGCTGTGCATGGGGATTGAAATAATGACCCGACTCAAGATGGGCGCTAATAAGCAATATGAATTTTGCGTTAGCATGGTCAGGAGAAGGGCGATCATACCCATGCCAGATATTATATCCAAACCTTGCGCCCGAGGAACATACATTTGTGTGGCTGTTGTGCCCGTCAACACCCCAGGACTTCAGTACCCTGTCCATGTACCCCTCATGGCCCGGACGACCAACGTGGTAGGCTATTTCATTGTTTCTTCCTTCTTTGAGTGCTTTTCCGATTCTTCCGGCAATATCATTTAGTGCATCATCCCAGCTAACCCTTTCCCACTTACCTTCACCTCGTTTACCTACCCTCTTCATCGGATACATTATCCTTTGAGGATCATTTATCTGATTGATGGTAGCGGGTCCTTTCGCACAATTTCGTCCCCGGCTTGCCGGATGATACGGGTTTCCTTCAAACTTTCTTATTTTGTTGGAATCCTTGTCAATATATGCCAGCAAACCGCAGGCTGATTCACAATTGAAGCATGTTGTAGGCACAATCATATAATGCTTTTTCTCTTTTTTCGCCCATCCGGTAGCTTCATATTCCACCCAGTCATCCCACTGGTCGGGAGGAGGGTACTTATCCAGGTCACCGGGTTCGGTTAACCTGGGGATGCCCACATCTTCTGTATTATGAAGGTTCGGAATTATTCTTAAACTCTCCGCTACTTTCTCAATGAATGTTGGTTTATGCTGATATGACATCGTATTTCGCTTCAGATTAAATATTAAGTTAATTGAATTCGTTGTGGTGCTTCCACCCAGATACTCTCTGTGACATAAACTCCAACAAGAATAAGAACACCTGCAACTGATGCAAGTTCAATACCTCCAAATGAGAGAAGAATAACAGGAATTACATTACCTATCAATAAGGTGCCGCCCCAGAAAGACATTTTGTACCTTCCGCTTACAATCATGGTTACCACTCGTTTAGCATCCAGTGTAGGGTGTGTAATTGTTAATTCTATCCACATGATTACAAGGTTAATTCCTATCACAATAAACAATATCCATTCAAGGTATTCACCCCAGGAGATATTTGTTTCGATGAACAGCTCAGCTACAAGAAATATAGCAGCACCTGCCATTATACTGTGAATAAACATATGGATCGCGAGCATTGGACTTTGCCAGAAATCCCGTCCTTTGGCCTGTGCAAACAGAAACGCTGTATAAATCGCTACAAAAATCGCAAAGATTGCAGTGATCCGAACCGCCACCGCCACCAGGACACCCCATTCAAAATATGCACCAATTCCCGTCAATGTCAGGAATGCACCAAAGAATGTAATGGCATATCCTCCCCGAACCAACCATGAATTCCACTGGGGTCGCAATAAAACATACGGGAACCGCATGGGCTGATCAAGATCCTTCACTAAAAAGGCCCCGGTCAGTCCAAGGAATACCAGGCCTAACAAAATCGATGTATAAAAAATCGGAGCACTTATTGAAGTAAAACCAAATACTTCAGCAAAAAATGGGACCAGAAATGCTCCTGCGGCAATTGCTTTTGTAAGGATATATGCTGAAACTTCCCAACCCCACAAAATACCCTTATCCGGAGTATCATATACACGACGTGCACCGCCTTTTTCCATGAGCACATCTACTGATTTGCGAGGTACATCATCAGCTTTTCCACCGAAGGTCGCTTCCTTACCTGACAATTCCATTGTCATTTCTGCAAGGCTTTTTCCACTGATCAAATTATCAGCGAATTTAGCATAATGCCCTACACCCATCGACTGGTTACCCCACATATATTCGGAAGAACGTTCTGTCTCTGAAGGTGTGAGGGAAGCCACATCCCCATCGATATAGAAGACATTGGGTGACGTTCCTTTTTCAGGCTTCCTAACAGTAACTTGTTCCCTTGCGAGTAACTGTGAAATTTCCGTGTTTGGGTTATCCATATCGCCTGATATTATTGCATGTTCGGGACATACATTTACACAAGCAGGTTCTAGTCCTATATCTATCCTGTGCGCGCAATAATTGCACTTCGCCGCGGTTTCAGTTTTAGGATCAATATACAATGCGTCATAAGGGCAAGCCTGCATACAAGATTTACATCCAATGCATCGATCATTGTTGAAATCCACAATCCCATCTTCACGCGTGAAAAGAGCCTCAACCGGACAAATTTCAACACATGGTGCATCGGTACAGTGATTACATCGCAACACAGAAAACAACCTGCGTGTATTGGGGTATTCACCTTTTTCAGTCTGCTTTACCCATGTCCTGTTTACACCCACTGCAACATCATGCTCTGACTTACAGGCTGTGGTACAGGCATGGCAACCAATACACTTCCTGTTGTCAATAACAAATCCAAATTTCATCCAGGGAATTTTTAGTTATTAAAGAAAAAGTACTATTCCAAATCAGGTTTCAATATATCTAAAAAAAGAAACACATGAAAGAATCTTCATGTATTAGTTGTTGACAAATGTGAATATTTGGTCGGCAGGCACTTAGATGATCAGAGTCCCCGCCTGCGGCCGGCAGGCACTTTGTGTGACTCTTCGGGAGGGGAAAATGACCCATTTAGAACTTTATAAATATCGCAACAACTAGTAGCTGCTACTCTTCTGGCCTAGTTGAAATGTACGTGAAATGTTGAATCCAAAACGTATATCTCCATTCCAGAAATCATCTGTAGTCTGTGTGATAAAACCCTTTTCAAAGGGAGCGTTGGAATTAGTGAAAAGTAATTGAAAAACATGGCCCCCGGTTTCAATATCAATGCCCACACCTATTGCATCATATGTCTGAATAGAAGTAAGAGGATTGAACCGATAATAATACTCAAATGTAAAAGCGACACTCCGGGTAAATTTATAACGAAAACCACCCCCAAGAAAATAAATGTCGTTGTTGTCATCCGAAGTTGGGGTTGTATTGATATGGACAAGTCCCGGCATCAGTTGAAAAGAGAAATTACTACTAAACTTACGTGCGATCAATATTTCATGGGTATAAGCAATACGGTCGTTAAAGTCAATTTCCAGTGTTGAACTTCGTAAAGTTGTAACTGCAATGCTCGAAAACCAGGCCATCGAAACAGGGATGTTTTTCGATCCCGATTGTTGTCGCAAAAACTTCCATTTAATAAAACTGTCGTACGTTTTTTCAAAAGAGCTGCGCCCGATTCCTATGTTTAATACATCAGAAATCCCATACTCAAGAGCTAAACGTATGTTAGCTTCATCCAACCCGAAAAATTCATAAGAACCTGAATTTATTGTTCCAAATCGATGGGATATAAGGAATTCAAGTTCATTCTTTTTACGAAGCTTCGTTGTATGGCCATTGATTATCCTTGTTCCTTTAAAAGTAGCAATGGTATAATTTATTTCCTGGTCGTCCTCTTCCAGTAAATCCATCAAGTCATCCTGGGCTTTTAGCGAAAGGGAAACTGAACATATCAGGATCAAAGTCAATAATCTACTTTTCATATTTTTTGTATTCAAATGTGATTGTAACCTCTACTTCTTCAGCGATCTTCTGGAAAAGAATCGATGGAATCTTAATTTTATAGTCTTCTAATTTTATAGTAAAAACAGCAGTGATAAATGCACCATCATTTTTGAACTCAAGGTTCCCTGCAATTTTTATTTTTTTCTTAACACCATGAATTTCAAATTCCCCTTCCGCAACTGCTTCGGGATTCATTCCATTTTTATTAAAATTATTAATCTGTCCCTTAAATGAGGCTTTCGGAAATTTGTCTGATTCCATGTATTTTTCATTGAAGTGTTCTTCCATCAATGATTTAGCAAATTCAAACTGATTTATGGGTACGGTAAATGCGATTTGACCATTATCAGAGTCAAAAACACTTCTTGATTTGGCATTAATAGCTTCAATATCTTCCAGGGGGGCACTGGAAAAGAATTTTATTTCCGTTTGGATTGAAACATATTTCTGCGCATTCGCTTGTGAAATTAGCGCAATGAAGATAATTAAGAATCCATTTAATCTTAACCCAGCCATATCAGTATTTATTATCTTCAAATGCAGCTACATAGTGAAATTCATGCAATCCCACTGAATCTTCAAAAGAATACCAGTATTTGTCACTGTTAAGTTTCAATATTATTACTTCACTCAAACGCAACGTTTCAATTTCTTCTGAAAATCCGGCAACCGGTATAAAATCGTTTAACATAATCACCTGTTCATCATCTGATAGGACCCAGGGGTTCGAGTTAGTCACTGACTTTCCAGATGTGGCTATGTAAGAATATTGAAATACTCCATCCCTTCGAAATTCTTCGAAAATGTTTGATATATGAATATGATCTGTTGCATCGTTTCCGTTCAACAGGTAGGATTCAAATACCCAGTCCCTGGTAACCAGATCATACCGGTGTTCGGGCGCTCCCGGTTCATTGCTGCAGGAAGCAAACATTAGAATTAGAAAAAGTGTGGATGCTACTACCTTCATGTTACCGTTAAAAATTTACCTTCCTTTTCATATTTAATTTTGACGTTCTATTGACTAACAAAAATTAATCCTTAATTATTCAATGCGCCATCATCAATCCAGCAAGCTATAAGGTCAATTTCTGTTTGTGTAAGTGAGCCGGTTTGTGGCATATTTCTACTCTGGGTACGTTTTCTTATTTCGGAAGCATTATTCTGAATGTTTTCAAACACCCTGAAATCAGGGAATTGAGACCCACCATGACATCCTGAAATAGCACAGTTAGTGCTAATAATTGGTGAAATTGATTGAACAAATGAAACCCCCGAAGGAACATTAGCAGCAATTATTATCTGACACCCATTTACATCAGAAATAGCTATTTCATATTGACCCTGTCCAAGACCAACAAACACCGGATTGGTTTGTCCTGCACCATTATCAATTTGATAGGAATAAGGTTCTACCCCATTGTTTGCTGAAATAGTAATGGAACCCTGGGTATCACCGCAGCCCGAAATCGTACTTGCCAGGGTAGCAGTAACTCCTTCATTGTTGTCAATAGTGAACTCGGTTTCGCTTTCGCATCCATTGCTATCAATTACTTTTACAAAATGGTTGCCTGCATTCAGTTCAGAAAATACATTTTCAGTTTGAGGGATTCCATCATTTATGGAATATACAAACGGGGCTGATCCACCGGTGTTGTTGATTGTTACACTCCCATTTTCAAGGCCACAATCTGCATTGGTTATTTTTCCTACAACAACTGTGAGGTCGGATATTGTGCAATCAACTGGTTCCTCAAAAGAATTGTAGGAACATGCTCCCATTAAAAAACTTAGGATTATAATGTACCGGTTTTTCATGTGTTTAAAATTTTTTGATTTGCAGAAAATCTGCAAAAAAAATTGTAATACATTCAGGAACTCCCACGAATTTGTTTTAATCATCCACCTGTGTGTATTTTTTGATTAAAAAAAATCATGGTCGTTTCATACCCTTATTTACATTTATTTTCCAAGGATCAAAAATGAACTTCACTTCCTATATTGCTAATTAAATAAATGTTGAAACAAATATATAGGATCAACAAGTTCATATACAGTGATTTAGAAATTAAATTAATAGGAATCCAGGTTCTTAATTTGCGTTACTTCCAATATTGCCTTTTACAACAACAACCCCAAATTCTGCCTGGCTCTTGTGAATTACAACATGGCCATTAAAGTCCAGCAGGTTTTCATAATTAACTTCATCACCATTCCTATTTTTCCTTACATCAGTAAGACTAAGGCCTGAACCATTTACATTGGTAAAATCAATAAGAATTGTGCCACCCTGGGCAGCGTTATTTTCATGAATGTGTACCGGATGATCTCCATTTGGGGCCGTTCCTGTAAGTTGAATGGTAGCTATTGTAAACCCATTTATACGTTGTTCGAATAAAATATTACCACTCATACCTGATCCTCCATTTTCACTGAGCGTGAACATTTTCGATTCACCGGTCAGTTCATTAGATCCTATATCCCCAATGGCCACTATTGAGAATTGAGAAGGGTTTGGATGGACTACAATATGTCCGTCATAAGCAATTAATTCGCCATAAGTAATGGGTGTGCCATCATCTATCTCAGTAATATTAGTTTCACTAATGCCAGATTCGCCTGTTACATTGCTAAATCCGATTTTAATAGATCCCCCTATGAGTGCACTATTCTGGTGGATATGTGTAGCATGGTTTGCCCCGGCTGTTGTTCCGGTTAGTTGCATTGAAACTATTGTGGAAGAATTTTTACGTTCACGAAAAATTACAGTCCCACTTATATTATCTTCAGAAACCGAAACCAATTCATACGTTTTGGATTGGCCCGTCAAAGTGTTTTGTCCAACATCACCTGAAGCTATTATGGTTGCGAAATCCGACTCACTCTTGTGAACCTTCAGGTGTCCGTCAATAGCTATTAACCCTGCATAGGAAATACCCGTTCCGTCGTCATAAGAGTCAATATCTGTTTGACTGATACCTGTATTCTCATCCAGGTTGTTCAGGGTGACAATTATACTTCCTCCCTCAATCACTGTATTTTCATGAATATGGGCGGGGTGCGATTGTTGATCCCCTCCTCCTGTAAGGGAAATGGTAATCAAAGTAGTGCCACTAATCCTTTCTGCCATTGTTAAAATAGCTGTTTCAGATCCACCATTCAAAATAACAATTGTTTCAGATTTTCCTGATAATACATTTTCTCCAATATCTGCAGTTGCCAATATGGTTCCCAAATCATTGTCACTTTTAAGTAATTTAATGTTTGCATCCATTGTAATAAGATCAGTATAAGTTACTTTACTCCCATCGCTTAAAAAGGATACATTGGTTTCGCTCTCATTCGTTTCTCCCGATACATTTGTCAGTATCAGCAATATGCTTCCGGAGTTTGCAGCTGTGCCCATGTAGATTAATGCAGGATATGAATCACCCGAATTGCCCCCGGTTATTGAAAGGGTAATTAGCGTACTATTGTCCAGTCTTTCTTCAAATTTAACCTCTCCATTAATTCCTGAATTACCACTTTCATCGAATGGAAAGACTTCCATATTACCGGTAAGTTCTGCCAATACATCAGAATCATCTTTGTTACACGAAACAAAAACAAATGAAGCCAGAAGTAAAATAATATTGCCTGTAAGGATCTTTTTCATATCATCTTTTTGTTACACCACCAATTTCAAATTTAAGTGGAATTATTTAATTGGAGAAATTTGGACCCTTGCTTAAAGGAAAGGCAATAAAAAAAGCCGCCTACGATGTACAGATTGCACATGCAAGCGGCCGAGTCGGGACTAACCTTAAATGTTTTTCTTACAGCTATTTATCTTTTGGGGCTGTACTTAAACCAAATGGTGCGTACAACGGGCAAAAGCTAACGAAACTAGTCAACAAAAATACTGCGCCAAGGATAACCAAAATTATCCCTAAGATTCCTGTAACTGTACCTGTAAAATAAAGAGCACCGAAGACGATCGCTAATAAAATTCTGACCACCTTGTCTGCTGAACCCATATTCTTTTTCATAATCTAGTGTTTAATTACCAATAAATAACTGAATGACATAAGCCAATCCTGAAATAATCGCCAAACATATAATGCATACAGCTATCAATTTTAGAATTTTTGAACTCATATCCTGAACAAATGTAATAGATACGGTTTATCCAATACTGTGACAAAAGTCACGAACCCAAATTTATTTTTAATAAACTTCAATTCCCTTTTTTCCTTGTTTAATTTTTCCATCGTTTTCAAGCTTTTTTATTATTCTTGAAATCACCTCACGGGCTGACCCAAGTTCATTGGCCAATTGCCGGTGGCTTGTTTTTATAAGTTGGTTTTCTTTTAAACTGGTTAACTCTTTTAAATGGTTGTACAGTCTTACATCCAGATTCTTAAATACAAGCTGATCTATTGTATCGATTAAATCCAGATAACGAATATTAAACTGACCGTATAACAGGTGTGCGAGCGATGGATATTTATTTACCCATACATTCATCTTTTCAACCGGCAGCGCCAAAAGCTCCGTTTCATCCTCACAAACAGCATTAATTCTGGATTTGGCATTATCGAGTCCTGCGCTGAATGACATTACGCAGCTTTCTTTCGCTTTTATATAATACAATAGCAACTCTTTTGTATCGCTGGTTATGGAAACTTTTACGAATCCTTGCAATACCAAAGGAATTACTTTTACATACTGGCCTTCCTTCAAAATACAAGTACCTTTGGGGATACTCATCAGTTGACCATATTTGTCAAATTCTTCAACAAGTTCTTTGTCCAGAAATTCAAGTTGTTGTTTTATAGCGGTCGTTAACATAGAGCCATAATTAATGTTTTTTTATTGAATGGATATATTCCAAGTCATCTGGTTAATTTATGATTTTAAATAATTAAAATAAATAATTAATCAACAGAATCAAATAGTTTAGTAGAGAATGCAAGAAAAACAAACATCCTACCTGAAATATGCCTTAATATTCAGTTCCCTGCTGATGGTAGTCAAGTTCGTTGCATTTTACATTACAGGCTCGAATACAATCCTCTCGGATGGCCTGGAGTCAGTCATTAATGTTGCAGCCGGATCATTTGCCTTGTGGAGTATGTACCTGTCTTTGCAGCCTCGTGATGCCAATCATCCTTATGGACATGGGAAAATAGAATTTTTATCATCGGGTGTTGAGGGGGCTATGATTATTTTTGCAGGACTGGGAATCATCATCAAATCAGGTGTAAATATCCTGGATCCAAAAGTGATTTCCTCACTCGATACAGGGTTAATACTGATCGCGATTACCGGAGTATTAAATTATTTAGTTGGCTACAAACTAAAGACAACCGGGAAGAAAGAAAACTCCCTCATACTGGAGTCAAACGGAAAACACCTGATGACAGATGCATACAGTACTGCGGGAATCCTGGTTGGGTTACTCGTAATTTACCTGACACATATTTATTGGCTGGATGATCTATTTGCAATCATTTTCGGGCTACTAATCATATATACGGGAGTAAAAATTATAAGAAAATCAATTGCAGGTGTAATGGATGAAGCCGACTTTGTAGTTTTAAAAGAGTTGGTAAGGCTCCTAAATAAAAACAGAAAACCCGAATGGATCGACATCCATAACCTGAGGACCATCAAATATGGCCCGGTTATTCATGTAGATTGTCATGTAACCCTGCCCTGGTACTGGGAGATTGACCGCGGTCACGATGAAATCGAAACAATTTCTTCAATTATTAATCAAGAATTTGGACGCAAAGTAGAATTCTTTATCCACGTTGATCCCTGCCATTATTCGATGTGCACCTATTGCCTTTTTGAGAAATGCCCGAAGCGGAAAAATGACTTTACGGAGGCCCAGTCCTGGGAGATCGAAGCATTAATCATGGACAAATAGCAGTTAAAAGTAACTGAATGGTTTCGAATACCAAAAGGTGCCTTCCCGATAATTAAAATAACTATTGGGAGACACCCTTTACGGCTATCAAACCTAATAAACTACTATAAACCACTAATTACATTTTGTAATTTCAATCGTATCTTCCCTGCAATATCTCCCAAATCGGCATTTTCCACAGCTTGCATGGATGCAATAGGATCAACCGCAGCAACATCAATTTGTCCATCGGTAGTTTCCTGTACAATTACATTGCAAGGAAGCATCAATCCAATGTACTTTTCAGCTAGCAGCGCCTGGTGGGCAAATGGAGGATTACAAGCTCCTAAAATCCGGTAATTCCTGAAATCAACATCTAATTTCTTCTTTAAAGTGGATTTGATATCTATTTCTGTGAGTACTCCAAACCCTTCTTGTTTTAATGCTTCTGTTACTTTTTCAACAGCTTCATCAAATGAAATGTCACTTAATATTTTATTTGTGTAATAACTCATGGCTTTCGGTTTTTATCTGTTTTTTAAACTATTACAAAGTAAATTGGAATTATCTGAATTGCAAGTGATGAATATCACAAACAGATAGAATTAATAATTCAACAACTAGATTGAATTGTTTTATATTTACTCAATAAACCCCATGGGATATGGATAAACGAGAATTTAAGTTTACAGTATATTCAGAAATTGCAACCCTGGTTAAATCACTATCCAATCCACACCGGTTAGAGATTGTTGATTTGCTTTCTAATGGCGAAAAATCAGTAGAACAAATCTCAAAAGAAACGAGCATGGCTGTTGCCAATGCTTCACAACATCTTCAAACACTCAAAAAATCAAAATGGGTCAGTACCCGGAGGGAAAAAAATTTTATTTTTTACCGGCTAAACAATCAGTATGTTGTAGCTATCTGGAAAACCCTGCGTGAGTTCGCCCGGTTACAACTCCCCGAAATTGACAAGGCTGTAACTTCGTATAGAAAATTCCACAATTCTGAAGGTATCAGGTTCAATGAACTGAAAAATTACGAACCTTATGTATTACTGGATGTACGTCCTTCAATGGAATTCCAAAACGGGCACATCCGGGATGCAATAAATGTACCGCTGGAAAATTTATCTAAGTACATCGAAAAGTTACCGGCCGATCAAAATATAATCACCTACTGCAGGGGGCCATTTTGTACGTTTGCTGACGAAGCTATTGATATTTTACATGAGTCAGGAATTGATGCTTTCAGGTTGGATGAAGGATATCTGGACGTTCCTCGTTAGTTCCAGAGTTTATCTCTGAACAGGCATATTAGCCGAATACCATGCAACCATGCCACCTTTCAGAT